>NZ_BAEU01000048.1:0-51842 GCF_000246875.1 Halomonas sp. KM-1 | reverse complement strand
ATATCGCGAGTCGGGGTCCACCAGCACGCTGGGCGCGTCGAGCGGCGTGTGTTCGAGCAGCGAGGCTGCCGGCATCACCGCCAGCGAGGTGCCCACCACCAGCAGCATGTCCGCCTCGGCGACGATCTCGCAGGCCTCGCCGAAGTGCGGCACGCTCTCGCCGAACCACACCACGTCGGGGCGCAGCTGGCTGCCCTTGTCGCAGATGTCGCCCAGTTCGATGCCGCCGCGGGGCAGCGGGTACTGCATGCGCGCATCCACCGTGGAGCGGGCCTTGAGAATCTCGCCGTGCAGGTGCAGCACGTTGCGCGAGCCGGCGCGCTCGTGCAGGTCGTCGATGTTCTGGGTGATGATGCTGACGCGAAAGCCCTGGCGCTCTAGCTCCGCCAGGGCCTTATGCGCGGCGTTGGGGCGTGCCCGGCGCACCTGCTCGCGGCGCAGGTTGTAGAAGTTCAGCACGCGCGCCGGATCTCGCCGCCAGGCCTGGGGCGTGGCGACCTCCTCGATGGGATGCTCGGCCCACAGGCCATCGCCGGCGCGAAAGGTCTGGATGCCGCTCTCGGCACTGATGCCCGAGCCGGTAAAGACCACCAGGTGGGGCTGCCTTGGGTCTGACATGTCTCTCCTTGGATCAACGCGCCGCCGCTCGGGCGCTCAATAGACCAGGCCGTTCTCCTCGCTGGCGCTGAAGCGCTGCTTGTTGCGATAGGGATAGACGTCGATCACCCGCCCATCGACGATCGCCTGCTGCACGCTCTTCCAGTAGTCGGCATCGAACAGCTCGGGGTGGAGCTGGTAGAAAAGTTTGCGCAGCTTGAGATCGGCGAACAGGAACGGCCCGAACTCCTCGGGGAAAATATCATTCGGCCCCACCGAGTACCAAGGTTCGCTGGATAGCTCCTGCTCCGGGTACATCGGCTCGGGAATGTGACGGAAGTGGCATTCGGTGAGGTAACAGACCTCATCGTAGTCGTAGAAGATCACCCGGCCGTGGCGGGTCACGCCGAAGTTCTTCAGCAGCATGTCACCGGGGAAGATGTTGGCCGCCGCCATCTGCTTGATGGCGTTGCCGTAGTCCTTGAGCACCGCGTGGGTCTCTTCCTCGCTGCACTGCTCCAGGTAGAGATTGAGCGGCGTCATCATGCGCTCGGTGTAGCAGTGCTTGATGATCACCTTGTCACCCCTGAGCTGCACGGTGGAGGGCGCCACCTCCAGCAGATGCTCGAGGCACTCCGGGGCAAAGTGGTCCTTGCGTGCGATGAAGTTGGAGAACTCCTGGGTGTCGGCCATGCGCCCGACCCGGTCGTGACGCTTCACCAGCCGGTACTTTTCGCGCACGGTGTCGTGGCTCATCTCCTTGGAGGGGTCGAAGCGGTCCTTGATGATCTTGAACACGGTACGAAACGAGGGCAGCACGAATACCGCCATGACCATGCCGCGCACGCCCGGCGCGATGATGAACTTGTCCTCACGCCTGGCCACCTGACGGTTCAGGGCACGGAAGAACTCGGTCTTGCCGTGCTTGAAGAAGCCGATGGCGGAATAGAGCTCGCCCGCCGGCTTGTCGGGCATCAGCTGCTGCAGGTAGTCGACGAACTCCCCCGGCACCCGCACCTTCACCTGAAAGTAGGCGCGGGTGAAGGAGAAGATGATCGAGACCTCGTCCGACTCGATCAGCACGGTATCGAGATGCAGCCCCTCCCCCTGCTCATGCAGGATCGGCAGCACTAGCGGCACCTGGGCGCCGTTGCCGTGAATGCGCCCCACCAGATAGGCGCCCTTGTTGCGATAGAACACGCTCTTGAGCAGTTCGACCTCGGTGTCCGGCGCGTCGAGAAGGGCCTGGGGCAGATGCCCGCGCAGGAACTCGCCTCCCAGGCGCGCGTCCCGCTCCAGATCCTCGTAGGGGGTCTCGAATGGCGCCTCGGCGAGCGCCCAGCGAATCGCCGCCTCCCAGTCGCCGTTCACCTGCAGACGGCGACACGGCTCCAGGCCCGAGTGATGCGCCGCCGCATCCCGCGAGCTATAGACGAACATCCAGTCGTTGCGGATATGACGGTGATGGAAGATCGAACAGAACAGCGAGTTGAAGTAGGTCTCGGCCAGCTCGTAGTCGAGCCGCTCGCTGATCATTTCGGCATAGTGATTGCGCGCCTCACGCCAGCACTCGCAGTGGGTCAGGTCGTCCTCGTCCAGAGCCCGCTTCAGCCGCCCCAGGGTCTCGCCGACCTTCTCCTCGTAGAGGTTGATGCGTTCGGCCGAGGCCTGCTGCGCCTCGCGCCAGGCGGCGTCGCGAAAGCGCCGGCTGGCATCGGCGGTGATCTCCTTGAAGCGGGTACGGTACTCGTCGAAGCCGTGCAGAATGGTCGCGGCAAGGCGATAGGCGGGGGAATGCTTCATGGCAGACTCCGAGCGACGTTATTCGACAGCTTCGCCAATTCTCGTTCGGGATGCGAGCCGACCATGGTGGTGGCGGCTGTAGTTTCGCAACAGCCGACGTAACACGAACGTGATCTCAATGAAACGATTTCGTCATCGAGCATTGGCAGGGTAGGGCCACCAATAAATGCCCAATTCCAACCATTCGAGGTGACTCATGTTCAAGCTCGTTCTCCCCTTTGCCGCCCTTGGCCTAATGGCCGCCGCCACTCAGGCTCAAGCAGCAGAATCTTGCCCCGCCACCCTGCGCTTCGCCGATACAGGTATAGAGGGCACCGAGGAGCTCCAGCGCGCATTCAGCGACTTCGTCGAGGAAGTTGAGTCGCGCCTGAGCGTCAATGTAGAGTTTTTCCCTGTAGGCAACCGTACTACCGCTATCAACGCCCTGCGCTTCGAGCAAGTCGATATCGTACTGGCCGGCCCCTCGGAATACGTGCTGATGGCCGAGCGTGTCGATGGCGTCCAGCCCATCACCGCCATCGTACGACCTGAATATTACTCCGTGTTCATCGCCGCCTCCGACAGCGGCATAGAATCGCTGGAGGATCTGCGCGGCAAGCATGTGGCCATGAAGGATCATGGTTCCACTACTGGCCATATCATGCCCAGCTACATGCTGCACAAAGCCGGCCTGGACATTGACCGCGACTTGCAGATCTCGCTGCTCGACGGTGCTCGCATGCAGGCCTTGGCTTCCGGCGAAGTAGATGCCGTGGGTACCGGCGTTCGCGACTTTGCCCCCTTTGCCTCCCGCCACGGTGAGGATAGTTATCGCATCATCGAGCGTGGCCAGGATATGCCGGGCGACCCCATAGTGGCCGGTCCGCATATATCCGCCGACTGCGTCAGTGAAATCCGGGAGGCCTTCATGGCTGACCCGGAGGGCCTGTTGCAGGCGATCCTCTCCCCAGGCGAGCGCGACAAGTACATCGGCGCCGAAATGGTTCGCGTGAATGACGCGGAGTACGACGTGGTGCGCGAATCCTACGCCCTGCTGGGTCTCAACGACTGAGTGTGAGCCATATGCAAGTGACAGTAAGCGACCTGACCAAGGTCTACCCGGACGGCACTCGTGCCATCGACGGACTGTCGTTCGAGGTGGCTCCCGGAGAGGGCGTGGTGATCCTCGGCCACAACGGCTGCGGCAAGTCGACTTTGATGAAGTGTCTGACCGGTCTCGAGCGCCCCACGACGGGGCGCCTCGAGCTGGATGGCGTAGACCTCACCCGGGCCTCCCGTCGTCAGCTGCGCCCGCTGCGTCAGCGTATTGGCTGCGTATTCCAGAAGTTCAACATGGTTGGCAACCTCTCGGTACTGCAGAACGTGCTGTTCGGCCTGATGGGTCACCGCGGCATCCTCGCAAGCCACGCGCTGACCGCCAGTCGTGAGTCGCGCATGGCGGCCATGGGAGCCCTGGAGCGAGTCAGTCTCGCCCACCTGGCAGCGCGCCGCACCGACACCCTCTCCGGTGGACAGCAACAACGCGTAGCCATCGCCCGCATGCTGATGCAGGACGCTGAGATCGTGCTTGCCGACGAGCCGGTGGCAAGCCTCGACCCCAAGGCCGGCCGCGAGGTCATGGAACTGCTGTGGTCGGTGGTACGCGAGCGCGGCATGACCGTGCTCTGCGTGCTGCACCAAATCGAACTCGCCCGCGAGTTCGGCGACCGACTGATCGGGCTCAAGCAGGGCCACCTGGCCTTCGACCAGCCGAGCACTGCCGTCAGCGATAACGACATCACGGCCCTCTATCAAATCGACAACCAGCAGGAGGCCGAAGCGGATGACCGTACCTTCGTCCCGACACAGCGCACCGCCCAGGCTTGAGCGCCCTTCCGCCATTGCCTTTATTCTGCTGATCGGGTTGGCTGCCTTCTTCCTGACCGGCCTGCAAGGCGCCAATATCAATCCGGAGCGGCTGATCCGGGGCGTCTCCAACCTGGGCACCTTCTTCGGCGAGGCGATGCCGCCGAATTTCTCGCGCTGGGACGTGATTGCCACCGCCATGCTGGAGACCTTCCAGATGGCTATCGTCGGGGTAGTGTTCGGAGTCATCCTTAGCCTACCAATGGCCCTGCTGTGTGCGCGCAACACCAGCCCGCACCCTGTCGTCCGGGTCATCTCACGCAATATCGTCGCGACTCTGCGCACCGTGCCGGATCTGGTATGGGCGCTGATATTCGTGGTGGCCGTGGGGCTCGGTCCCCTGGCGGGTATTCTTGCCATCATCATGGACACCATCGGCTTCTGTGCGCGCTTCTTCTCCGAGCGTATCGAGGAAGTCGACCCTGGCCCGGGCCAGGCACTGGCCGCCACCGGCGCCTCGCGTAGCGGCGTGATATGCGGGGCCATCCTGCCGGAGTGCACTCCCTCCTTCGTTGCCACCAGCCTGTTTTCGGTGGAGAAAGCGGTACGCAGCGCCGTGGTGCTTGGACTGGTGGGCGCCGGGGGCATCGGTGTGGAGCTCTCGGCCTCGATGAACCTGTTCCGCTACGACCAAGCCCTGACCGTCATTCTCGCGATCCTCGTGGTCGTGATCGGCGTCGAGCAGATCAGCGCCTGGATCCGCAAACGGGTGATCTGATCCTGAGGAAGTACCCACAAGCGGATGCTGGCCGCCTCGAGCGGCCTTTATCTCAGGTGCAGCCTGCTCTCAGGTGCAGCCTGGCGATTTCCTCAACCCGTCGCGGAGGCGCTGGAAGACGGGGCTCAGGGTCATTGTCATCTCGCTGACATCGTTTCCCGTTAATCTGGGCTTTTTTCAGAGAGGCTGCGTCATGCCCACCCCTGCGCTCCGGATCGATCGCCTGCATAAGCGCTTCGGCCAAGTCGTGGCGCTCGATGGCATAGATCTCATGCTGCACAGAGGCCAGGTGCTTGCCCTGCTCGGCCCTTCCGGCTGCGGCAAGACCACACTACTACGTTGCATCGCCGGCCTCTCCGAGGCGAATGAAGGCGAGATTCATCTCGACGGCGAATGCGTTGCGGCACCGGGCCGCCATCTGAGTCCCGATGATCGCCGACTGGGCATGGTCTTTCAGGATTACGCCCTCTGGCCACACATGAGCGTGTACCAGAACGTGGCGTTTCCGCTTGAAATGCAGGGGGTGAAGGCCAACGCCCGCCGCCCCCAGGTGGAATGGGCACTCGCGCTGGTGGGACTTGCCGATTTCGCCGAGCGCACTCCCGGCGCGCTTTCGGGTGGCCAGCAACAGCGAGTCGCGCTGGCCCGGGCCATCGTGGCCAAACCGCGCTTGCTGCTGATGGACGAACCGCTCTCCAATCTCGACAAGGGCCTGCGCGAAAGCTTGGCGCTGGAGATCCGCAGCCTGATCGAGGAGCTCGGCCTGACCGCCGTCTTTGTCACCCATGATCAACACGAAGCCTTTGCTCTGGCCGACCGGGTCGCCGTGCTGCAGCAGGGCCGCCTACAGCAGGTCGACTCACCCGAAAGGCTCTTCCACACCCCGGCCACCCCAGCCATTGCCGATTTCGTGGATGCCGGCACCCTGCTCGACGCTCGGCTCGACGCCCACGGCCTTGCGATCGCCGATACCCGGCTGCCACTCGCTGCGGCCTGCGGCCATCAAGGCGAGATTCGCCTGCTGCTGCCGCGCAGGGCCCTTCACCTCTGCGCCCCCGACGATGGCCTGCTTCGCGCACGCATTACCGGTCGACTATTCCAGGGCGAGCACCTGTCGCTTCAGCTCACCCTGGCCGACGGCCGCACGCTCAAACTGCATGCACCTCATGCTCCTGAGCGCGGCTGTCTGGTAGGGGTCGGCATCGATGTCAGCGCTTTGCGTGCGTGGGATGCCAACGCAAGCCTGCTCGACCTCATACCACGCCCAGGCGTGGCCACTCCAGTACCGGCTAAACCCGACCTACGCCACTCAATCGATGACTCAGGAGAATGACCGCCATGTTTCCTTTGAAACCTCTTGCCTTGGGGGTCTGCCTAATCGCCATTCCGAGCCTGGCCTCGGCGAGCGCGCTCACCGTCTACTCCGCCGGGCCCGGTGCGCTGATCGAAGACCTTGCCGCCGACTTCACCAGGGAGACGGGTATCCAGGTCAACGTCTTCCAGAGCACCACTGGCCAGGTCATGGCACGACTGGAGTCCGAGCAATCCAATCCGCTGGCGGACGTGGTGATCTCCGCCTCCTGGGACAGTGCAAAATCGCTGCATGAGCAGAACCTGTTGCACCCCTACCTCTCGCCCAATGCCGAGACGGTACCTGACTTTCTCAAGTCCGAACACTACGTCGCCCAGGGCGTTTCGGCTCTGGCGCTCGTGTGGAATCGCGACAGCGATATCCCTCAACCAGGCGATTGGAGCGATCTCACCGATGCAGCCTATCGCGATCAGGTCACCATGCCCGACCCGGCCCAGTCGGGAGCGGCTTTCGAACTGATCACAGGCCTGCTCACTGCCATGGGCGATGAAGCCACTTGGTCGCTTGTCGAAGAACTCTCCGATAACGGCATGATCGTGCCCGGCCCCAATGCCCGCGCCCTCAATCCGGTGCTGCAGGGTGCCAAGTCGGTGGTGTTCGGTGCGGTAGACTACATCTCGCTTGGCCAGCAGGCCGATGGTGAGGCCATTGAGGTGATCTTTCCGACCAGCGGCACGGTCATCGCCCCTCGACCGATGATGATTCTCGCGTCTAGCCGCATGCCCAACGAGGCCGAGCGGTTCATCGACTTCGTGCTCTCCGAACAGGGGCAGGCGCGGGTCGCCGAGAGCTATCTCATGCCGGCCCGCAGCGATATCGAGGCGCTGCGTCCGACGCTCGAGGAATTGACCCTGATCGACGTGGACAGCGAGGCGATGAATGCTCAGCGCGACGTCATCCTGCAGCGCTTCCGCGAGGTCACGGGTAGTTGATGTCCGAGCGTATTGCCTGGCGCCTGCCCCGGGTCAACGGGGCTGGCGTCATCATGCTGCTGACGGCGATGGCCCTGTTGCTGCTGGTGGGGTTGCCGCTCCTCTACGTGGTACTGCAGGCCATCTTTCCCGGCTGGTCGCGTGGCGAGCTAAACGGTGCCTTCACCCTTTTCGTTCCCTTGCTCTCCGATCCGGCACTGCTCGGGCTGCTGGGCAATACCCTGCGCCTGGGACTAGCCGTGGTGGTCGTCTGCGCCCTGCTGGCCATTCCCCTGGGTGCACTGAGAGCTTTGACCCGGGTACCCGGGGGTGCCGCCTGGGACCTGATCTTCCTGATTCCTTTCATGATCCCACCCTATATCGCGGCACTCTCCTGGATGCTGACGCTGCAGCCTCGGGGCTATGCCGAGCAGCTCACTGGGCTTTCCGGTGGCGCATTTCTGTTTTCGTTTTCCGGCATCGTCTTCGTGATGGTGCTCAACGTCTTTCCGGTGGTCTACTTCGCCGTGTCGCGCACCATGATGAGTGTCGGCGGTCGCTATGCCGCCGCGGCCCGGGTCAGCGGCGCCGGCCCCTGGCGCGCCTTCTGGCGCATCACGCTGCCGCTATCCACCCCTGGCATCGCGGCCAGTCTGCTGCTGGTTTTCGCCCTGACCATCGAGGAATTCGGGACACCGGCGACGCTGGGCGCGCAAGCTGGCTACAAGGTTCTGGTCACCGGCATTCATGAGCGCTTCTCCGACTGGCCCATCGATATCCCAGGGGCGGCAGTGTTGTCGCTGCTTCTGGTGATGCTGGCCATGGCCGCCTTCTACCTGCAGCACTGGCTGGTGACACGACGCTCCTTCGTCAGCCAGACAGGCAAGCCTGCCGCCCCGGAAAGCATCGAGCTCGGACTCTGGCGCTGGCCGGTGCTGGCGCTCTTCGGACTGGTCGGACTGATCTCGGTGGGCGTGCCGATCCTTGCCGTGCTGGCCACCGCCTTCACCGGCACCCTCTCCGGCGGACTGACCCTGGAGAACGTTTCACTGCGCCACTTCGAGGCATTGCTGGCCAACCGCGGCGGTGCGCTGCAGGCACTTTCCACCAGCCTGGGCCTGGCCATCGGTGCCGCCATACTCACCGGCATACTAGGGGCTCTCGTCGGCTATCTGGTGGTACGCGCACAACTGCGCGGCAAGGGCCTACTCGACCTGCTCTCGCTACTGCCCAATACCATGCCCGGCATCGTGGTCGCGGTGGGCTTGATCCTGGCCTGGAACCAAGCCTGGTGGCCGATTCAGATCTACAATACCGGTGCCATGCTGCTACTCGCCTACGCCTGCCTGTTGCTTCCCTATCCGGTGCGCTACGCCTCGGCGGCCTTCCGCCAGATGGGCGAAAGTCTGGAAGCCGCCGCGCGTGTCTGCGGCGCTGGTTTCTTTACCGCCTTCCGACGCATCCTGCTGCCCGCCCTGGCACCGAGTTTGATCGTCTCCATGCTACTGGTCTTCGCCATTGCGTCACGCGAACTGGTCGCATCACTGATGGTGGCCCCCGCCGGCATGCGCACGGTCTCGACCTTCGTCTTCGGTCAGTTCGAGCAGGGCTCTCCTGGAGTCGGCATGGCGATGAGTGCCGTGGCGATCTTCACCACCACGGCGCTGCTGGTGGCGCTGACCGTATTCAGCCGCAAGCGTCTGCCGATTGCCGGTTGAGGCAAGCGGCAGGTCCGGTCGCTGAGGCATGGCAACAGAAAAGATTCGCTATCAGGAGTGGATGGTCATGCCGCAACCATTGAGCAGTTCAATCGTGTATCTGATCCGTCACGGCCAAACGACAGGAGACATCGAGAACAGATTTGGGGGCGCCTACGACGACTACCTGACCGATCTCGGTAAAGAGCAGAGCCGACAAGTTGCGCGGGACTTGAACAATTCACCACTGTCGATGGTCTACTCGAGCTCCCTCAACCGCGCGTTGGAAACGGCAGACATCATTGCCGATTGTCTTGACGTGCCACGTGGTGTCCTCCCGGAGTTCAGGGAATGCAATCGTTACGGCATCCTGTCAGGCATGACCAAGCATGAGGCGCTACAGCATCACCCACAAGAAGTCGCCAAGCTAAAAGACCCGGTGGGCACTGTCACGGGCGCAGAATCTTATCGCGACTTCAGACAGCGGGTGACGGCTGCTTTCGAAAGACTATTTACCGAGGGCGCGCAAGGAGAGATAGCCTTAGTGACTCATGGAGGCGTATTTCGTCTACTGCTCCGCGACATCCTGGGACTCGGAGAAGCATCTGTCGGCGACTGTGCCCGGATAAAATTATGGGTTGGGCAAAAAGGAATACGCGTGATCGAACAACATGGAATCAACATGAAGTGAGGCGATGTCTCTCCTGCCGCTCCCGCACCAATCAGAGGGACCCGCGGCCAAACCCCATATGCACTGTCACCGTTTCATCATGTACGCGCCCCCTAGTCGTAACATGACACGGGCATCCTCGGAAACAAGCTCCCCGGCAGCGAGGATGCCATGCGAATATGTCTTGTCAGTGAGACCTGGGCACCGGAAATCAACGGCGTCGCCCACACCCTGGCGCAGCTGAGTCTCGAACTGCAGGCGCGCGGCATGGCACTGCAGCTCATCCGCCCGCAGCCGGCAAACGGTAGCGCTTCAGAACTCACCCCGGGCATGCAGGCCGAGCTGCGAGTGCCAGGCATGGCGATTCCTGGCTACCGTGCCGTGCGCATCGGCATGCCGGCCGGCCGCCGCATCCAGCGCCTGTGGCAGGTTCAGCGCCCCGACGTGGTGTACCTGGCCACGCAAGGGCCGCTGGGCTGGTCGGCACGGCATGCGGCCAAACGCCTGGGTATCCCGCTGGTGGCCGGCTGGCATACGAATTTCGATCATTACTGCGGCGATTACGGCGTACCCTGGCTCGCCCCGCTGCTGATGCGTGGGCTGCGCCACTTTCACAACGGCTGCCAGGCCAACCTGGTACCCACCCGACAGCAGGCTAATGACTTGGCCGGCCATGGCTTCGAGCGTCTGGAAGTGATGGGGCGCGGCATCGACCAGGAGCGCTTCTCACCCGGGCTACGCTGCGCCGAGCTGCGCCGCAGCTGGGGGGTCGATGAGCACAGCCCGGTGGCGCTGCACGTCGGCCGCCTTGCGGCCGAGAAGAATCTCACGCTGCTGCGCGAAACGCTCCACGTCATGCGCAGCGCCCGCCCCGACATGGCGCAGGTGATCGTCGGCGACGGCCCGGCACGGCGCTCCCTGGAGAAGGCGTTGCCGGAGGTGCATTTCACCGGCTTCATCTCACCCGAAGACCTGGCCCGTCACTACGCCAGCGCCGATATATTCCTGTTCCCCTCGCTCTCCGAGACCTGGGGCAACGTGGTGCCGGAAGCCATGGCCAGCGGCCTGGCAGTGGTGGCCTATCGCCACGCTGCCGCCGCCGAGCTGATCGACAGCGGCGTTAATGGCGTGACGGTGACCGCCGGCGACGCCGAGGCGTTTCGCGATGCCGCCGTGGCGCTGTGCCAGCAACCCGCCCGCTACGCTCAGATGGGCCGTGCTGCGCAATTGCGCAGCCAGACCTGCCGCTGGCCCGCCATTGCCGACAAGTTCTTGTCCGTCTTACAACAGGCCCGGGAGATAGACCATGAGACCACGCGCCCCTGCCGTATTTGATCGCCTCGACCTGTTGGAGTGGCGGCTGTGCCAGCGCTTCGCCAACCTCAGCCTGTACACGCCTTGGCTGGCCACCCTGCGCCTGGCCAGCCGCCTGGGCGACTGGCCACTGTGGGTGGCATTGATCGCCGCCCAGCCGTGGCTCCAGCCCGAGGCGGGGCTCGCCTTCTTCCTGCAGTACGCCGTGACAGGGCTCGTCGCCATCCTGATCTATCGCCTGATCAAGACGCGCCTCTGCCGGGAGCGCCCCTTCATCACCTTCGTCAACCTGATCCAGTGCGGCGAACCGGCCCGCGACCGCTACAGCTTTCCCAGCGGGCACACCATGCACGCGGTGATGTTCTGCGTGATGACGGCGGCCCATGCGCCCTGGCTGCTGCCATTGCTGGTACCGCTGGCGGCACTGATCGCCCTCTCGCGGGTCGGCCTGGGCCTGCACTACTTCAGCGATGTCGCCGCCGGCGCTGCCATTGGCTATGCCTTCGGCCTGACGAGTCTCTATCTGGCGGGTTGAGTCGCATTCATGAGGACGTCACCCAACCGTAACGCGATGGACCGCAAGTCGTAATGCCAAGACAGCAGGATGGCAGCCGTAACAGTTCGCTACCTTTCCGCAAAACAGGTGATCGACAATGCTGTCCCAACGTTTCTCCCCTCTGCTGCTGCGTACCGCCGTTGCCGGCGTCCTGACCACCATGGCGTTTCAGGCCAGCGCCGACCTCTCCTCGCGCTACACCGATGCCGATGGCGACATGGTCGCCGATATCCCCAGCGATGAGTCCCGCTGGGTCGATCCCAGCACGCTGGTGTTCGCCTACACCCCGGTGGAAGACCCGGCCGTCTATGCCGACGTCTGGGCCGACTTCCTCGACCACCTGGGCGAAGCGACCGGCAAGCGGGTGCAGTTCTTCCCGGTGCAGTCCAACGCCGCCCAGCAGGAGGCACTGCGTGCCGGCCGTCTACACGTGGCCGGCTTTAACACCGGCGGCGTGCCGGTGGCGGTGAACTGCGGCGGCTTCCGTCCCTTCGCCATCATGGCCGCCGAGGACGGTAGCTACGGCTACGAGATGGAGATCATCACCCACCCGGACAGCGGCATCGAAAGCATGCAGGACCTGGCCGGTCGTCAGTTGGCGTTCACCTCGCCCACCTCAAACTCTGGTTTCCGCGCCCCCTCGGCACTGCTGCGCAGCGAGTACGGCATGGAGGCCGACGAAGACTTCGAAACCGCCTTCTCCGGCTCGCATGACAACTCCATCCTCGGCGTGATCAACCGTGACTACGACGCCGCCGCCATTGCCAACTCGGTCGCCCACCGCATGCTGGCCCGCGGTGTGATCAACGAAGGCGACTACGAGGTCATCTACACCTCCGAGACCTTCCCCACCACCGCCTACGGCATTGCCCACAACCTGAAGCCGGAACTCCAGGAGCAGATCCAGGAGGCCTTCTTCAGCTACGACTGGTCCGGCACGCCGCTGGAAGCCGAGTTCGCCAACTCCGGGGAAGCTCAGTTCATTCCCATCACCTATGAAGAGCACTGGTCGGTGATCCGCACCATCGCCGACGCCAATGGCGTCACCTACGACTGCGACTGATGCGGGAGCGGCTGCGCACCGCAGCCTGACACCACAAGAGCGGCCGGGGAAACGCCCCGGCTGCTCCGTGCATGAAAGAAGGGAGCTGCACCATGCTGACTCTATCCCAGGTCACCAAGCGCTACCCCACAGGGGACCGCGCTCTGACCGACATCGACCTGACCCTGCCACGCGGCCAGGTCATGGCGCTGATCGGCCCCTCCGGAGCCGGCAAGAGCACGCTGATTCGCTGCGTCAATCGTCTGGTGGAACCCACCAGCGGCAGCATCCGCCTGGAGGACACCGAGCTGACCCGACTCTCCGGCGCGGCGCTGCGCCGGGCACGCCGCTCCATGGCCATGATCTTCCAGGAGTACGCTCTGGTGGATCGCCTCACGGTGATGGAGAACGTACTCTCGGGACGGCTCGGCTACGTCGGCTTCTGGCGCAGCTTCACGCGTCGCTACCCACAGGAAGACATTGCCGAAGCCTTCCGCCTGCTCGACCGGGTCGGCCTGCCGCACGCCATGGACAAGCGTGCCGACGCACTCTCCGGTGGCCAGCGCCAGCGGGTGGGTATCGCCCGGGCCCTGATCCAGAGCCCGCGCCTGCTGCTGGTGGACGAGCCCACTGCGAGCCTCGACCCCAAGACCTCGCGTCAGATCATGCGCCTGATCCGCGAGCTGTGTGCCGAGCGCAATCTGGCCGCCATCATCAACATTCACGATGTGGCTCTCGCCCAGCAGTTCGCCGATCGCATCGTTGGCCTGCGTGCCGGCGAGATCGTCTTCGACGGTAAGCCCAATGAGCTGGACGCGGAGACCCTCACGACCATCTATGGCGAGGAGGAGTGGGATACCCGAGTTCAGGACGACATCGGCGAGAGCACACCGCCGCGTGAGGTACCGGCTTCCCGACTCACGCTGGCCAGTGGTGGCGCCTCATGAGCCGCCAGGCAAAGGCCCAGGCAGGCCAGTGGCGACGGCTGCCGCTGATCGAGAACCCCAAGTTGCGTTGGGGATTGGTCGTGGGCCTTGCCGTCTATCTGGTACTGGCACTGGCCTCGGTGGAGGTCAACTGGACTCGGGTCGCCGAGGGCGCCGGTCGCGGGCTGAACTTCCTGGCCGCTTTCACCCAGCCTGATTTCGTCAGCCGCCGCGGCGACATCATCAATGGCATTCTCGAAAGCCTGACCATGACCGTCACCTCGACGGTGATCGGCGTGGCCCTATCGATCCCGGTGGGACTTGGCGCTGCGCGCAACATCGCACCCTGGCCCATCTACTACCTGTGCCGCGGCATCATCACCGTGTCGCGTACCTTCCAGGAGATCATCATCGCCATTCTGTTCGTGGTGATGTTCGGCTTCGGCCCCCTGGCCGGCATGATCACGCTGGCCTTCGCCACCATCGGTTTCATGGCCAAGCTGCTGGCCGAGGATATCGAGGATCTGGACTGGCGTCAGGTCGAGGCGGTTCGCGCCACCGGGGCCAACTGGTGGCAGACCATGAACCACGCCGTACAACCCCAGGTGATGCCGCGCCTGATCGGGCTCTCGATGTACCGCCTGGACATCAACTTTCGCGAATCGGCGGTGATCGGCATCGTCGGGGCGGGCGGCATCGGCGCCACCCTCAATACCTCGATCAGCCGCTACGAGTACGACACCTCGGCGGCAATACTCTTGATCATCATCGCCATCGTGCTGTTGTGTGAGTACAGCTCGAGCTACATCCGCCGCTGGACCCAATGATGCGATGGCGGTGTGCGCGCCGCCCATTGTCTTTGTCTGAAAGGATTGACACATGCCCGTCTCGACGACTCCGCAGGGCACGCCCATCTGGCACCTGCGCACCACCCGCGCCCAGTGGCTGGGCTATCTTGGCTGGCTGGCCGGCGCCTGCCTATTCTTGCTGTGCTGGAAGGTGATCTCCGACAATACCATGTGGGTCTTCGTCGAGGACGCCGGCCGCCAGGGCAGCGATCTCATCAGCCGCATGCTGCCGCCACAGTGGAGCTACGCCCACCGGCTGTGGAAGCCGATGTGGGATACCCTAAACATCGCCACTCTGGGTACGCTGCTGGGCATCGCCATGGCCTTCCCGGTGGCCTTCCTGGCGGCCCGTAACACCTCACCGCACCCGCTGGTGCGCAGCGCCGCCTTGCTGATCATCGTCTCGTCGCGCTCCATCAACTCGCTGATCTGGGCCATGCTGCTGGTGACCATTCTCGGTCCTGGGGTGCTGGCCGGCATCATCGCCATCGCCCTGCGCTCCATCGGTTTCATCGGCAAGCTGCTTTACGAGGCCATCGAGGAGATCCACCCCACCCCGGTCGAGGCGATCAGCGCCACCGGCGCCGGACGCATGCAGGTGATGAGCTACGGCGTGCTGCCTCAGGTCATGCCTGCCTTTGCCGGCATCAGCGTCTATCGTTGGGACATCAACATCCGGGAATCCACGGTGCTGGGCCTGGTGGGCGCCGGCGGCATCGGGCTACAGCTCAACGCCGCCATCAACAGCCTGGCCTGGAATCAGGTCAGCGTCATCTTCGTGATGATCTTCGTCACCGTACTCGCCTCGGAGTGGATCTCCGCCCGGGTGCGCCACGCCATCATCTGACCGCCGCGACAGGAAACCGACCATGCGCTTTACCAATGCCGAGGTGATCACTCTCGACCTAATTCGTCACGGTGAGCCGGTGGGCGGCCGCATGCTGCGCGGCACCACCGACCATCCCTTGAGCGAACGGGGCTGGCAGCAGATGCAGACTGCCATCAACGACCTGCTGATCGATGGAAATCCGCCGTGGGACGCCATCGTTACCTCGCCGCTCTCCCGCTGTCGTGAGTTCTCCCTATGGCTGGGTGAGCAATACGACCTGCCGGTGACGATAGAGCCAGCACTCGCCGAGATGGACCTTGGAGACTGGGAGGGCAAGACCCACGCCGAAGTGCGTGCCCTTGAAAAGGAGACGGATCGCCAGGCCGCCCTGTGGGCCGACCCCAGCCAGACGTCGCCACCTGGTGGAGAAAGCGTCGAGGCTTTCGACAAGCGAGTGGGCGCGGCCTGGCAGGGGCTGCTGGAAACGCCAACTGGCAGCCACTTGCTGGTGGTATGCCATCTGTTCGTGACCAATGCCGTACTGCGCCAGGTACTCGAGCAGCCGCTCTCGCGCATCCTGGCCTTCGACCTACCCTATGCCGCTAGCTGCCGTATTCGCCATGAGCGCCATGCGCTGGGCGAGACCAGCCTGGTGGAGTGGATCGGGCGGTAACGCCCTTCAGCCATCGACGTCCACCGCCCTGCTGCTGCGCGCACAGCGCAGCAGGCAGAACACCGCCAGCGCGCCTGTCGCCGTCGGCAGCAGGAACCCGACGGCGTAGCTATCGCTCTGCCACACGATCAGGCTGAACAGTGCCGGCCCCACCAGCACCCCCATATAGGTCAGCACTAGCACGGCGGCGGTAGCCTCGCCTACTTCCCCCGGCTCGCAGCGCCGCGCCACCTCGGCCAGGTAGACGCCGTTCCAGCCCACGGCCGTGGCGCCGGCGACCACCATAAGAGCGATGGTCAGCCAGATGGGAAGCGAGCCGCTCAGTAGCGCCAGCAGCAGGAACACCAGGGTGATGCCGGCTGCCAGGCCGAAAAGCACCGGCAGACTGGCCCTCAAGCGATCCGCCAGGGCGCCCCAGAGCAGGCGCCCGGTTACCCCCGCCACGTGCACCATCGATATGACGGCACCTGCTGCCACCAGAGTCAGCAACAGCTCCTCCACCATGTAAGCCACCGCAAAGCTGAGCAGCGAAAGCTGTGCCGCCGACAGGCAGAAGCCGGCGGCACCCAGCCATAGCATGGCCCGGGAGCGGTGAAGCACGGTCAGGCTTCCGCCGCCCTGCATGCGCACGCTGGCATCCCGCGTCGCATCCCAGAAAGCGCGTCGCAGCTGAAGCAGCAGCAAGGTGAAAAGGCAGGCGGTGCCGACCGCCAGGAAGGCCGCCTGCCAGTTCCAGATGGCTGCCAGCGGCGGTGCCATCAGGCCGGCCAGCACACCGCCCAAGGGCACGCCGGTCTGCTTGATGGAGTAGACCAGATTTCGCCGCTCGGCGGGGGTAAAGCGGGTCAACAGCTCCGCCGCCGCGGGACTGGTCAGGCCATAGGCCAGGCCCAGCAGCAGCGTCGTGGCCAGCAGCGCTAACGGCGTGCCGAGCAGCGCCATCAGGCAGCCCGCCATCACCAGCGCCATCGCCAGTTGGCTGGCCCGGCAGCCGCCCAGGCGCCGCGCCACCACCGCCGACTGCAGCGAGGCCAGCATCGCCACGCCATACAGCAGGCTGACCTGAAGGCCGACCAGATTAGTGGCTACCCCAAAGGCCGCCGCGATCTGGGGTGCCAAGGTAGGCACCAGCAGCATGCCGCCACTGCATAACACCTGCACCCAGGTCGTCGCCGCCAATACCCACCAACCTTCCCTGGGGCCGGGTGGC
The DNA here is from genome assembly GCF_000246875.1 of Halomonas sp. KM-1. NCBI lineage: Bacteria > Pseudomonadati > Pseudomonadota > Gammaproteobacteria > Oceanospirillales > Halomonadaceae > Halomonas > Halomonas sp. KM-1. Next base: position 34,771 of record NZ_BAEU01000048.1, on the reverse strand, counting down.
GATGTAGCGGCGGAAGATAAGGCAGGCATGGCAGGCTCCGGTGATGACAGGCAAAACCGTTAGCCTACACACAAATTTTCGACTTTAGCCAACGTTATTGACGAAGACTGCCTTCGTCGTGCCAACCGCTCGACGCCCGACTACCAGGGCAGCGCCTCGCCGTTGCTGTGCCAGAACCCCCCGCTGTTCTCCAGGGTCAACGCCTCGATGCGCGCGGCGATACCGGCTGCCGCTTCCTCGGGGGTTATCAGCCCGCCGAAATTGACCATGCGGGTCTGCACGTACCCCGGATGCAGCTGGGCCACCGCAATGCCGCGGGGCTTGAGATCCATGGCCAACGACTTGCCGAAGGCGTTGAGCGCCGCCTTGGAAGCCCGGTAGCCGTAGCGGCCGCCGGAGTCGTTATCGGCGATCGACCCCATGCGACTGGTGATGTTGGCTACCTTGCTGCCCGCCCCGAGATTGTCGAGCAGCGCCTCGGTCACCCGCAGCGGAGCGTAGGCGTTGACCTCCATCTGTTCGCGAATGGTGTCGAAATCGAGCGAGCCCAGCGACTCATCGCGCAGCAGGCCGGCGTTGTTGATCAGCAAGTCCAGACGCTGCCCCGCCAGCGCCTCGGCCAGCCGTGCGACGTCCTCGGTGCGGGTCACGTCGACCCCATCGATGACCTGATCGGCCAGCTCGTCGAGCTCCTGCGAGGTGCTGCGGCAGACACCGTACACGCGCCAGCCCGCCTTCTTGTAATGGCGCGCCAGCGCCAGGCCGATGCCGCGATTGGCACCGGTAATCAGAACCGTGGAAGACATCCCGACTCCCCTTCGTTGCGTGTTGTGATGACGCCACCAGTGTGGTCGCCGCCTGGCGAAGTGCAAGCGCCGATTCAGCACATATCCCTCAACGCAGACCCGGCATATAATGGTTACGCAATGTAACCCCTCGCGGGCCCTCTTACCGATGCTTGCCATCGAACAAGGACGCTTTCATGGCCAATCGCGCCTCCACCACTACCCTTGCCGCCCTAGGCGGCGCCGCCATCGGTTTGATCGTTGGCTGGCAAGTACCGAGCAACTCGACCGCTCCCGTCCCGACTGTCGATCAGGCCGTAGCGGACGACACCGTCTCAACACCGGCCTTGCAACTTGGCGAACGACTGCGCAGCGAACTCACCTCGTCCAGCGAGCTCAACGGCAAGGATGGCAGCCGCTTCGAGCGTTTCCATCTACCGGTCGAAGAGGGAACCCTGATCGAGATCGAGCTCGGCGGCCCTCTGCACGGCACGCTTTCGCTCTACGATCCCGAGCTGCAGCTGCTCGCCACCAGCGCGAGCCCCATGTATTACGACGTCTCGGCGGCAACCTCTCTGCGTCGCCGGATCGACGAGGGCGGCGACTACGTGGTGGTAGTCAGCGGTCAGGACATGCACAGCTACGGCCCCTTCACCCTCACCACCCGGGAGATGGAGCTGACGACCAGCGATACGCTGGCCATGCCCTCCAGCGCCGACGGCTGGCTGCAGGACGGTGGCGACACCTTTAGCGTGACCATCGAGGAGAGCGGCCTCTATCAGTTCGAGATGCGCTCCAGCGACGTAGACGCCTACCTGGTGCTCGAAGGCCCCAATGGCTATCGCCGTGAGGACGACGACAGCGCCGGAAACCTGGACGCCCGCATCGCCGATTTCCTCGAACCCGGGGAGTATCGTCTCACCGCGCGCAGCGCCTACGGCCAGGACAGCGGCCTCTATACTCTGGAGCTGGCTCCCCATGAGCTGGCCAGCGATGAGACGCTGCGCAACAGCGGTGAGCTGGCAATCGACGAGCCGCTGTTCGGCTGGTTCAGCGGCAATGGCCTGGAGTATCAGCTCACTCTCGAGGCGCCGGCGATGGTGACGCTGGATATGCTCTCGGCCGACTTCGATGCTTTTCTGGAGCTGCATGGCGATGGCGTCTTTGCCAGCGATGACGATGGTGGCGAAGGGCTGAACGCGCGGCTGATCCGCTCGCTGGAAGCCGGCGAGTACACCGTGCTGGCTCGCAGCCACAGCGGCCAGGGCAGCGGCCTGTTCGAGCTGCGTGCGGCCGCCATCGCCCTCGACGAACTCGCCAGTGAAGGGCAACTGGAGAGCGGACGCGCGCTGCAGGCGTGGCTGGAGCCGGGTGCACGCAACGTCTATGAGATCGTGATCGAGGAGGCCGGCGACTATCGTCTGGATCTGCATTCCGACGATTTCGACGCCTATCTCGAACTCGAGGGCGAAGGGCTCTTTCTGAGCGACGATGACGGTGGCGATGGGATGAACTCGCGCATCGCCACTCACCTGGAGGCGGGCACCTACCGCGCCACTGCCCGGGCCTACGGCAACAGCGAGAGCGGAAGCTTCACGCTCTCGCTCAGCGCCGAATAACGCAACAGCCGGCCGACCGGCCTCGCTCGCTCCGCGAGGCCGGTACACGCCCGCCGTCAGTGCCGGCAGCGCCGCTCGATGAACAGACTGTTGCCAGCTTGTCGCTTGGCTTGTTGCTTGAGTTCCGAAAGATCTTCGGATATTGCCAGGACGTCACAGCCGCGACCATCACTTACCGGCCTTGCCGCCAGCGACAGACTGACGAAGGGATAGAACGTCACGCGGCCCTGCCGACTCTCGACCCGTACCCCGCCGGCTCGGCGATCCTCCGCATCGTAGAAGTCCGGCGCCATGGCGCCGAATGCTGTCAGAATACGGTGACAGCGCGCCTCCCAACCGGCATCGTCCAGTAGCAGCATGAAGTCATCACCGCCGATGTGACCGATGAACCCCGTCTTGCCGACCTGCTCATCGAGCAGCTGAGCCAGCGCCAGAATCACCCGGTCGCCCCGCGCATAGCCGTAGGCGTCGTTATAGGCCTTGAAGTTGTCGAGATCGCAGTAGACGGCAGTGAAGACCTTGCCATGCTCCAGCCATTCGCTCAGCGTCTCGTTGATCATCAGGTTCCCGGGTAGACCGGTGAGCGGATTGGCATGGCGCGCCTGACGCACCTGAATGGCAGTGATCTCGCGCAACAGGTCAACGATATTACCCATGCCGCGATAGCGGCCCTCGCCGTCGACGATGACGAAATCCTCCTGGGGCACATCCGCACTGTCGGTGAGCTGCTGGCTGAGCAGGGTCAGCGGCGTTTCATCGACGGCCACGGCGAAGCGTGAATCGCACATGTCCCGCACCAGACGCTTGGCGAACAGGGCATGACTGTAGGGGTTGGTGAACAGGGTAAGAAACTCGCTGCGCCGCACCACACCGACCGGCCTGTCGTTTTCCACCACCGCCACACAGCGCAGGCCCGGCTCGCCACGAAACCGTCCGCTCAACTCCAGTACAGGCATCTGCGGTTCGATCGGTGCCAGCGACTTCATGATGGTGTGAGCGCTGCGTACCAGTCCGTGACGGGCCGAGGCTCCGACCGGCAGTGAGCGGCCGATATCTCGCGACGGGGTCTGGCTGGGACGGGCAAAGTAGTAGCCTTGCAGCAGCGACAGGCTGCGATCCAGCTCCCACAGCGAGCGGTACTCCTCGGCGGTTTCCACGCCTTCCGCTATCAGCTGGCAGCCGAGGCTGCGCGATACATCGAGAATCGAGCGCAGGAACTGCCGCTTGTCGGGGTCCTGATCGATGCCGGAGATGAAGTGGCGGTCGAGCTTGACGAAGTCGGGGCGCAGCTCGGCCCAGTGGCGCAGACTCGAATGGCCGGCCCCTAGGTCGTCCAGCGCAACCTGAAAACCCATGTCGCGATAGTGCTCCACCGCTTGGCGCATCAGCACGTAATCGGTGATCGGCAGATGTTCGGTGAGTTCGATGACGACACGATTGGGAGCCAGCCCATGGTCGCGCAGATAGCCCAGGGTCAACCCCTCGCTGAAGTCCCGCTCGACGATGGTCAACGGCATCACGTTGAGGAACAGCCTACCGGGCAAGCCTAGCCGCACGAAGGCGGCAATCGCCAGGCGGCGGCACAGCAGATCGAGCTCTACCAGCAGGCCCGACTGAATGGCCATCTCGAACAGGGCCAACGGAGAGTGCAGCCTGGAGCCTTCGGGGCCACGAATCAGCGCCTCGTAGCCATGCACGCACTGCCTGGCGACATCGACGATGGGTTGGAAGCATGGCGTGAGCCGCTCGCCTTCTATGATCGCTCTGAGCTCGCTCTCCTCGATGTCGGAGGTCGTCATGGTCAGCCCTGAAATGGTGTCAGGGCGAGATTGCAACGTTTAGATGACAGCACCATGACAGCGCTATGCAATGCTTATTCATATTCGTGAAACCTGATTGACACGCTACGAGCCTAGCGTTATCGGCGACATCACCCAAGGAGAGTCTCATGTCGCCTCGCTCTACCGCTTTCATGTCAGGTGCACTCGTAGCGTCACTGTCCTTTTCCGTTCATGCCGCTACCGAAGTTCAATGGTGGCACGCCATGGGCGGCGAGCTGGGAGAGATGCTCGAAGCCGTTACAGAAGAGTTCAATGCCTCTCAGGACGACTATCGAGTTCGTCCCAGCTATCGTGGCAACTACACCGAGACCATGACTGGCGCCATTGCTGCCTTCCGCGCGGGCCAGCATCCGCATATCCTGCAGGTATTCGAGGTGGGTACCGGCACCATGATGGCAGCGGAAGGCGCGGTCTATCCTATCTACCAGTTGATGGAAGACCATGGCCGCACCTTCGATCGGGAGGCCTTCCTGCCGGCGGTGGTGGGTTATTACACCGATACCCGCGGCAACATGCTCTCCTTCCCCTTCAACTCTTCCACTCCGATTCTCTATTACAACCGCGACGCCTTCGAGGCGGCGGGTCTCGAGGGCGCACCGCAGACTTGGGAAGAGATCGAAGCTTATTCGCGCCAGTTGCGCGAACAGGATGCCGCCAACTGCGGTTTCACGACCTCCTGGCCAAGTTGGGTCATGCTGGAGAATTTTTCCGCCATGCATGACTCTCCGCTGGGAACGTTGGAGAACGGCTTCGGTGGTCTTGAAACCGAATTCGTCTTCGACAATGACTTGGTCGCCCGCCACTGGGACAACCTGAAGGCGTGGCAGGACGAGGGCGTATTCCGCTGGGGTGGACCGGGGCCGGGCAACGACGCAGCACCGATGTTCTATTCCGGTGAATGCGCCATGTTCTTCGGCTCCTCGGCAGCCCGTGCCGGCGTGCTGGCCAACGCCGATTTCTCGATCGGCTACGGCATGCTGCCCTACTACGAAGATGTCGATGGTGCCCCGCAGAACTCGATCATCGGTGGCGCCACCCTGTGGACGCTTCAAGGTCACAGCGAAGAAGAGTACGCAGCCGTAGCAGCCTTCTTCGATTACCTCTCCCAGCCTGAAGTGCAAGCCGACTGGCATCAGAAAACCGGCTACCTGCCGATCACTCATGCCGCCTGGGAGTTGAGCGAGTCACAGGGTTTCTATACCGAAAACCCGGGCACCGAAATCTCCATCGAACAAATGACCCTCAACGAGCCCACCGAAAATTCCAAGGGGCTGCGCTTCGGCAACTTCGTGCAGATCCGCGACATCATCTCCGAGGAGATGGAAGCGGTAATGACAAGCAGCAAGAGCGGGGAACAGGCCAGTGCCGATGCGGCTCGCCGCGGCAACGCTCTCCTTCGCGACTTCGAACAGGCCAATCAATAAGAAACAGCCATGGCGCCTCCGCCCCAGTGGTGGGGGCGCCTTTTTCCTTCGCCTTGCCGAGCAATACCATGCAAACCAAACGCATGACGTTCCCCGGGCGCTGGCTGCCCTACGCGCTACTGGCCCCTCAGGTCATCGTCACATTGGTCTTTTTCATCTGGCCGGCGAGTCAGGCGCTCTATCAGTCGCTGCTGCGTGAGGACGCCTTTGGCCTGAGCTCCAGTTTCGTGGGTCTTGCCAACTTTTCCCGACTCTTCGACGACGCCTACTACCTCAATTCCCTGTCGGTTACCGCCGTGTTCGCCATCGGCACGACTCTGCTTTCGATGAGCGCGGCACTGCTGCTGGCGGCAACCGTCAACCGACTGCTTCGCTCTCGCGACGCTTATACCACGTTGCTGGTATGGCCCTATGCCATCGCCCCTGCCATTGCTGGCGTGCTGTGGTGGTTCATTTTCAACCCATCCATCGGCATCGTGCCCTACGTACTCGACATGCTGGGCTACCGCTGGAACCACCGCACCTCTGGAACGGATGCGATGCTGCTGGTGATCATTGCTGCAGCATGGAAGCAGATCGCCTACAACTTCCTGTTCTTCCTGGCTGGACTGCAGTCGATCCCGCAATCACTGATCGAAGCCGCCGCCATCGACGGAGCCGGACCGGTCAAGCGCTTCTGGACTATCGTATTCCCATTGCTGACGCCCACTACGTTCTTCCTGCTGGTGGTCAACGTGGTCTATGCCATGTTCGACACTTTCGGCGTCATTCACGCCACCACCCAAGGGGGTCCGGCCCAGGCGACCAACATCTTGGTCTACAAGGTCTACGCCGATGGTTTCGTGGGCATGAACATCGGCAGTTCAGCTGCACAGTCGGTGATCCTGATGGCCATCGTCATCGCGCTGACCGTCATCCAGTTCCGCTTCATCGAGCGGCGCGTCAACTACTGATCCCAAGAGGCACACAACGTCATGGTCGAACATCGACCCTGGGGGAATCTTTTCGCCCACTCCATTCTGATCCTTGGCGTGGCCCTGGTACTGTTCCCGGTCTACATTGCCATCGTCGCCTCCACCCAGGGGCCTGGCGAGTTCCTGCGCGGCACCCTGCCGTTGGTGCCGGGCAGTCATGCCCTCGACAATTACCGTGCCATGTGGGAGACCGGACTCTCTCGCGCCGGGGCGCCCCCGGCAGGCCAGATGCTGTGGAACAGCCTGGTGATGGCGCTGGCCATCACCTTTGGCAAGCTGTCCATCTCGCTGCTGTCGGCTTTTGCCATCGTCTATTTTCGCTTTCCGTTCCGGCTGTTCTTCTTCTGGATCATCTTCATCACGCTGATGCTGCCGGTGGAGGTACGCATCATCCCGACCTTCCGCGTGGTGGCGGATCTCGGGATGCTCAACAGCTTCGCCGGCCTCTCCATCCCGTTGATCGCCTCGGCGACCGCCACTTTCCTGTTCCGCCAGTTCTTCATGACGGTGCCGGAAGAGCTGCTGGAAGCCGCCCGCGTCGATGGCGCCGGGCCGCTGAAGTTCTTCAAGGACATCCTGCTGCCGCTGTCGGTGACCAACATCGCCGCGCTGTTCGTGATCATGTTCATCTACGGCTGGAACCAGTACCTCTGGCCCCTTCTGATCACCACCGACCCCGACTACTACACCATCGTCATGGGCCTGCAGCGCATGACCACCGCTGCCGACGGCGACCCACAATGGCACCTGGTGATGGCCGCGGTGGTCATGGCCGCGCTGCCCCCGGTGCTGGTGATCCTGTTCATGCAGCGACTGTTCGTGAAAGGCCTGACCGAGACGGAGAAGTGAGATGGCACGCATCAAATTGGAAGGCCTGAAGAAGACCTATGCTGGCGGCGTCCAGGCGGTAAAGGGCATCGACCTGGAAGTGGCGGATGGTGAATTCGTGGTCCTTGTAGGCCCATCGGGCTGCGGCAAGTCGACCCTGCTGCGCATGGTGGCGGGGCTGGAGACGATCAGCGAGGGACGCCTGGAGATCGGCGACAGTGTAGTCAACGACCTGGAGCCCGCTCAGCGTGACATCGCCATGGTGTTCCAGAACTACGCGCTCTACCCCCATATGACGGTGTTCGACAACCTGGCCTATGGCCTCAAGAATCGCGGTTTCAAGCGCAGCGAGATCGAACGACGAGTACAGGAAGCGGCACGCATGCTGGAAATCGAGGACTTCCTGCCGCGCAAGCCGCGCCAGCTCTCGGGCGGCCAGCGTCAGCGGGTGGCCATGGGCCGGGCTTTGGTGCGCGAGCCTGCCGCCTTTCTGTTCGACGAGCCGCTCTCCAACCTCGATGCCAAGCTGCGGGTGCAGATGCGCGTGGAGATCAAGCAGCTCCAGCGTCGTCTGAAGACCACCAGCCTTTATGTCACCCACGATCAGCTCGAAGCCATGACCCTGGGCGACCGCCTGGTGGTGCTCAACGGCGGGCGCATCGAGCAGGTCGGCACCCCCATGGAGATCTATGCGCGCCCAGCCTCGATCTTCGTGGCGACCTTCATCGGCTCACCGGCCATGAACCTGATTCCGCTAGACTACCTGCGAGAGAGGGGCAATGGCTTACTCGGGGACCTGCCCAAGAGTACCGATATCGTCGGCATTCGCCCCGACGACCTACACATGCAAGCCCCGAGTGGCCCACACCTGGTGGTGGACTCCACCTTGGAGCTGTTCGAGGCCGCCGGCGCCGAGAGCCACCTCTACGTACGCCTGGCCGGCAGCGACCAGCCCAGCGTGATTCGCACCGCCGGCCAGCCTCCGGTGGCGGAAGGCGAGACCCTGCGCTTTTACGTACGCCGCGAAGCGCTGCATCCCTTCAACCGCAAGAGCGGCAAACGTACGGTGTAGGGGGAGACGGCTGGTGAGCCAAAGCCTGGCGCAAAGTAACCCGAGTGGTTCGAAAGCGTTCCGCCAGGGTCCGCTCGGCGGGCAGGCGGCCCGCCTCGAAGGCCTCCGGGTTGCTGAGCAGCTCACGCAGATGATCGGTGAGGCGCAGATAGTAGGCATCACTCATGTAACACTCCCTGTCAGCCAGCAGGCAACAATGATCGACTATAGAGAACGTGCCCAGGGAGTACGAGATCAAGAGTGCAACATTGGTTGGCTCTGCGGAATGTTCGAGCCTGAGCGAGACGCAGAGTCAGCCGACCAGCGCCGCACACGGTCGCCAGTCCAGCCGCTCCCAGCCCTCTACCCGAGCCACTTCGGCAAGTACCGCATCGGGGTTCACCGCCACCGGGCGGTCCACCCGGCCAAGTAGCGGCAAGTCGTTCTGAGAATCGGAATAGAACGTCAGATGGCTGACAGCGCCCTTTTCCGCCAGCCACTGCTCGAGGCGAGCGATCTTGCCATCCCGGTAGGAGAGTATCCCGGTAGTGCCACCGGTGAAGTACCCACTCTCCAGCGCCGGCTCCACGGCGATCACCGCCTCGATACCCAGCTCGGCAGCAATCGGTGCCACGAGATGCCGCGACGAAGCGGAAATGATCATCGGCGTCTCACCCCGAGCGCAGTGCTCGGCGATGCGCGCCCGCCCTTGAGCAAACAGCCGCGGCAGGATGCGCGCCGCGACGAAGTCCGCCACCTCGGCGTCAACCTCATTCACATGGCGCCCGGCCAAGGGAGCCAAGGTCAAAGACAGATACTTCTCCAGACGCAGCCGGCCAGTATGGTAGGCCGCATCCATGGCCTGTGCATGGGCCAGAAACTCGCCCGGGGCATCAACCCAGCCACGCTCTACCATCCAGCCATTCCAGAGCGCGCTGCAGTCGCCATCCAGCAGGGTATCGTCAAGGTCGAACAGGGCAAGGTGCATGGCATCCTCCACAAGCCTGGGTTTCAAGACGCCCCATAGCCTGCGTCAGTCCAGTGACAAGGGCATGACACCGGTTGCGTTACCAAGAGCGGCTGTGCCCATCTCGATGGACCCGATAAATGGCCATAGAAGTGAACAGGCGAGCAGTCAGTAGTTTTCAGGAAACAGCTCCCGCTCCACCAGCTCGATCAGAATGTGAATGACCTTGATATGCAACTCCTGAACTCGATCGGCATATTGCCCTGCTGGAGTACAAATCTCAGTGTCCGACAGCTCGCTAAGCGTAGAGCCGGGGCGACCGGTCAACGCGATGATATGGATCCCATGGCGGCTTGCGTAATCCGCCGCGGCGAGCACATTGGTACTCGTACCGCTGGTGCTGATGGCCAACAGGCAATCGCCCTCACGGCCATGAGCCTCCAAGTAGCGAGCGAACACCCGATCATAGCCATAATCATTACCGACACAACTCAGGTGACTCGGGTCACTGATGGAAGCCGCTGGCAACCCCTTGCGATGCAACCGGTAACGGCCCGACAGCTCTTCGGAGAAGTGCATGGCATCGCACATGGATCCGCCGTTGCCGCAACTGAATACACGTCCACCATGACGAAACGTATTACTGAGCTGCCGCCCAGCTGCTGCAAGTGTGCGTAGGGTCTCTCCATCATCTAGCAAGGCATCCAGTGCCGCCCGTGCTTCATTCAGACTTTGATAGACGTACTGTTCCATTTCCCTCATGACACTTCGCAGCCTTGTGGATACATGAAAATGAAGTGTGCCAGTTTGGCTCATCGAAGTGACAAGGGGATAACACGCCGATACCCCAAGGGGTAGCCGAGCGGGAGAGCAAAAGCGCCCGCTCTCACCGTGACAGGAAGAGAATCACACTGTCACCATGGCGTCACTCGGACGACGCAGGATGGTGAGGCATCCTGCCATGCAGAGCCGAACCATGAACATATTGATGCTTTCCGACGTCTACTTTCCCCGCATCAACGGTGTCGCCACCTCGATTGCCAGCTTCCGCGATGCGCTACAAAGGCTCGGCCATTCCGTCACCCTGGTCTGCCCCGGCTATCCCGTGGGGCAAGTGGATGAACCGGACGTACTGAGGATCTCCTCGCGCGGCGTTCCTGGCTCCCCCGAAGATCGCATGATGCACTATCGCGAGGTGATGAAGCTGGCGCCGCGGCTCGCCGCAGAGCACTTCGATCTGGTACACATTCACACACCCTTCGTCGCCCACTATGCCGGCGTGGCGCTGGCAAGGCGGCTGGGCATTCCGGCCCTGGCCACCTACCACACGCTGTTCGAGGAGTATCTCCCCCTCTATGTTCGCGGCGTACCCAGCCGTTGGCTGCGCTTCCTCGCTCGGCGCCTCTCGGTGTGGCAGTGCCGCCGGCTGGCAGCGCTGGTGGCACCGTCGCATGCCATGCACGACACACTCCTGCGCTATGGCGTCAAAACGCCCGTGGCGGTCATCCCCACCGGGTTGGCGCTGGAGCGCTTCCGTCATCCCGTCGAGGACGATGACTTCCGCGACCGCTACCATCTGCCGAAAAACGCCCGGCTGCTGTTGTTCGTCGGACGCCTCGCCTTCGAGAAAAACATCGCCTTTCTGATCGACCTGCTGCCCCGGGTGCTGGCCGAGCATCCCGATACGCGCCTGATCATTACTGGCGAAGGACCGGCCCGAGCGGCCTTGGCACGCCGGGCTCGGCAGATCGGCATGGAGTACGCCGTGCACTTTCTTGGCTACCTGGGGCGCAACGGCCCGCTGCAGACCGCCTACCGTGCGGCCGATGCCTTCATCTTCGCCTCACGCACCGAAACCCAGGGGTTGGTGCTGCTGGAGGCCATGGCGCTGGGTACCCCAGTCGTCTCCACCGCCATGATGGGCACCCGCGACGTGCTGGTGGACGGTGCGGGTTGCCTGATTGCCGACGAGGATCTCGACGACTTCGCCGCCAAGGTGAACCGACTGCTCGACGATGACGCGCTGCGCGGCGAACTGGCGCAGCGTGCCATGACCCATGCGGCAGGCTGGCACGAGGACGCCAAGGCCGCCGAACTGGCCGGGCTTTATGCTCGAATAGCAGGGATGCAAATAGCAGGGAGCGGTAACGCCAGAGCGGTGCCACTCACCACGCTGACGGCCTCCAGTACCCAACAGACGGTATCGTCTGCGACAGAGGTATTACCCCCCGAAGCCAATGAAAAGGAGCAGACGCCAGTCATGTGAGACACCGGCAGGTGTCAATTTCCCGACATCTGCAGGCAGTAACATAGTGGTTTTGGCCATGATCCAAGAGGCTCGGCATGACAAACGTTACTTCACCCACTCTGATCGATACGCTCAAGCAAGCCGCTCAGGCAGCGGGCGAGATCCTGCGCGAGGGCTACCGCGCCGCCGGCACGATCGACTTCCAGTGCAAGGGCGCCTCGGACTTCGTGACCGACTACGACCGGGCGGCAGAACACGCCATCATCGACAGCGTGCGAAACGTTCATCCTGAGGTCGGTTTCCTAGGTGAGGAAACGGGCGCAACACCGGCTCAAGACAGTAACGTCGTGGTGGTCATCGACCCGCTGGACGGCACCAACAACTTCCTGCACCGAGTGCCCCACTTCTCGGTATCCATCGCCGTGCGCCAGGGCGACCAACTGACCCACGGGGTGGTCTACCAACCGCTGCTCGACGAGATGCTGTGGGCGGTTCATGGGCAAGGCGCTTACCTGGGCAGCCGCCGTGTCGTCGCCTCTCCGGCCCGCCCCATGCCGGAAATGCTCCTCGCCACCTGCCTGCCCTATCATGCCAAGGGCGACTGCCCTACCAGCCTGCGCCAGCTCACGGCAATGATGCCGGCCGTGGCCGGGATTCGGACCCCCGGCTCGGCAGCACTGGAGATCGCCTACACCGGCCTTGGCCGCTTCGATGCCTTCTGGTCTCAAGGCGCCAGGCTCGACCTGTGGGACGTGGCCGCCGGCATCGTCTTCGCCCGGGAGGCGGGTCTTGTCGTGACTGACCTCGAGGGCAACACCAACCCTGCCGAATGGCACAGCCTGCTGGTAGCCCGTGCCGAGCGGCACGATGAGCTGCTAGACGCCTTGCGGCAAGCAGGCTGACCAGCTTCGTGTTCGCCCGGCTCGGATCGTCACCACTCTGTCACCATCCGTCGTTAGCGTCGGAGAGACCTAGCGCTTCGACAGGAGAAGCCCTATGCCACGGCGCCAGCGCGAACCGCTCAGTGACGAGGAGATCGATTTCCTGGTCCAACTGGCAAATGGCAATGCCCTGGCCCACCACCGCCGCCGTGAGCGCGAGCGGCGGCGCTCGTCACAATCACCCCGGCCCGAAAAGCGCGAGTAACGTGATGTGTCACAGTAGGGACGGCAATTGTCATGGAACTGTCGTGATGACAGATGGCACGGCAGGATACACTTCAAAAAACAATGATCGCTCAACCTGCTGAGAGCAGGGACTATCCGTCCATGAAGCATCTCTTTCTGATTCGACATGCCCGGGCTATGCGGCCTGACGATATCGAGGATCGTCAGCGCCCGCTGAGCCCCCGTGGCCAATGCCAGGCGGTGGCCATGGCGCCGGCACTGCAACGCCTTGGTGCCCTCGACGGCGAGCTACACGTCAGTTCGGCCCTCCGCGCTCAGCAGACGTTGCAAGCCCTGGATACCACCCTACCCGAACTTGGTCTGGCAAAGCGGGCCCAAGGCCATGAAGCGCTTTACACCTTCGAGGAGAAAGCGCTGCTCCAATGGCTACAGGCCCTCGATGAGGGTAATGACCGTCTCGCCTTGATAGGCCACAACCCTGCCCTGCTGGCACTTGCCCAACGTTTGAGCCTCAAGGCTCCCAAACGGCTGCCAACCGGCGGGCTGATATACCTCACCCTGCCCACCGATACCTGGCGGGACCTGGGCCACCACACCGGAGAGACCCGCTCCACGCTCTCGCCTGTAGAAGTGAGCCACACCCTGTTTCAGCGTAAAGCGCCTGCGCCGCCACAGCTCGGCAGGCTAAAGGCCCCCACGCGCATCCAGCAGCGGCTAATGTATCAGTACCGCATGATTCGATCCCTGGAGGCCGGTGTCAGCGCCGGGCACGACCCTGAGTTCCTGCATCAATATAGAGTCAACCTACGCCGTAGCAGAGCGATAGGCGAGGCGCTGCTGAGCATGCTCGATACAGCGGGGCTCCGCCGGGCACTGAAAGGGCTGCGTCGGCATGCACGGGTCACCAGCGAATTGCGCGATCTGGACGTGATGTTGGAGAACCTGATCCGACAGCCCGCTGGAGAAGTCCGCGAATCGCTGGAACCCATGGTTGTCTGGCTACAGGCTCAAGCCCGGGAGGTGCGCCGGAAAGTCAGGGAAAATCTGCAACGGCGACGCTACGCACAAGACATGCAGGCGTGGCAGGAGCTCATCGCATCCCCGCAATTTACCAAGGCGCTGGCACGGCTACGCACGCCCCAGATCGATCGAGCCTTGCACGAACGATTGGCTCGCCATGATGCGCTGCTGACCTCTCTCGACGACGCCACTCCGGATGCTGCAATACATCGACTGCGCAAGCAGGTAAAACGCATCCGCTATCTTGCCGAGTTGGCCCCGGATGCCTACCAATATCTGCTCGAGCAGCTCGAAGAGCGCCAGGAGCGACTGGGTGAGTTTCAGGATCTCTGCACACAGCTCGATTGGCTCGATTCTTTCGTCAATGCGAGGCAAGAGCGACCTCTCACAGAAGAAACGCGTGATGCGATGCGAGACAGGGCTAGCCAACTGGTGGAGCGCAAGGACATGATTCGCCGAGCCCTTCGTGAACTCCCTTCTCTTGCCGACAAGGTCAGCCTTTCTTCAACCCACTAGCATACTCGTGGACGACGCCAAAACGCTTACCGGAGTGTGACAGCTGCTATGCTTTGGCTAGGCTCTTTCGATGGAATGAGACGCTGGTGGAAACTGACCCAATCAACACGGAAGTGAATGCCAAGCGGCGGCTGCGACTGCGCCCCGCGACACCCGAGGATCGTCCCTTGCTCGAGCGCTGGGACACCGAGCCCCATGTCGTTGCGGCCAACCCCAACGACAAATGGGAGTGGCAGACCGAGCTGGCCCATCCGGCCGAAGGCTGCCAACAGTTCATCGCCGAGCGCGAAGGACGCGCCATCGGCTTCATCCAGATACTCGATCCCGCCCGTGACGAGAGCGGCTACTGGGGCGAGGTGGGCGACGGCTTGCGTGCCATCGATATCTGGATTGGCGAGCCCGAGGAGCTGGGCAAGGGCTACGGCACCACCATGATGCAGTTGGCCCTGGCGCACTGCTTCGCCGACCCCCGGGTTTCCGCCGTGCTGATCGATCCGCTCGCCGACAATCGTCGGGCCCATCGCTTCTACGAGCGGCTGGGCTTTCGCTTCGTCGAACAGCGCCGCCTGGGCAACGACCTCTGCTGTATCTACCGTCTCGAACGCAGCGACTGGTTGGCCTGAGGTCGTCGGTACGCCGCGACGCAGCCCTCGAGACGCTTAGCCCTTGGCCACCAGGAAAGCGCCTGCCGCCACCATCAGCGCCCCCGCGGAGCGGTTAGCCCCCTTCATGGCACGCTCGCTCTGCAGCCACCGGCGCGCGCTGGCGGCCCCCACGGCGACCAGCATCAGTCCCAGCATGAGCCCGACGAACGTCAGCGACACAGTCAACAGCATGTCGCCGGAGGCCAGCGCCACCAGGTCGACGAAGGTCGGCAAGAAGGCGATGTAGAACAGGATCACCTTAGGGTTGGAAGCGGAGATGAGAAAGCCCTGCAGAAACCCCTTCACGAGGTCGACGCGCCGGGAACCTGCCGACAGGTCGGCCTCACCGACGGGCGAGGTCCACAGTTTCCAGGCCAGGTAGAAGAGATAGGCGGCACCGACATAGCGAATCATGGTGAACGCCTCGCCCCAGTGCTCGGCCAGCACCGCCAGCCCGTGAAAGGCCAGCATGAGGTACAGCAGGTCGCTGACCGTCATGCCCAGCGCCAGTGGCCAGCAGGCACGCGCCCCGGAGGACATGCCGCGGGCCAGGATGGCGAAGATTCCGGGGCCGGGGGTAATGGCGAAGACGAAGATGGCGAGGAAGTAGAGCAAGGCGCTCTCGGGGGACATGGGAGCCTCACGGTCAGGGCGAAAATTCGATCATGCCCGAGTGCAACGCCTCATGACCAGCCCCCATCGCCGGGCGCCAGGCACATCTCATCAGCTCAGCCCATCAGATCCGGCCTGCCAACCATAGCGCCAGCAGCACCACGATCAGCAACAACAGTCCGCTGGCCACGCTGCCGGCCCACTTGGCGATGACGTGCAGCATGCTCCTCTCCTAAACGATGTCGAAACGATCGGAATAGATCCGCGTGGTCGCCGCCCCCTGGGCAAGCAGGGCTTTCTCGGCGGCATTCATCAGCGGCTCGGGGCCGCAGATGAAATATTCGCGGCGGCCGTCGTCCGGCGGGAGCCGACGCTTCACCAGCGCTTCGTCGATCTTGCCGCTCTCCCCCTTCCATTCCGGCTCGGGGTCGCTGATGACGTGGATCACGTCGAGATCGAGGGTCTGCTCCAGCTCGGCCAGCTCATCGCGAAAGGTGGCGTCCTCCCAAGTCTTGTTGGCATAGAGCAGCCACAGCGGCCGGGTATCGCCCTGGTCACGCAGCGAGCGCAGGATGCTCATGATCGGCGTGACGCCGATACCGCCGGCGATGAGTACCGCACCGGAGGCATTGTCCGGTTCGGGTATGAAGGCGCCGTAGGGCCCTTCGACGAAGGCGCGTGTGCCTGACGGCACCGCAGGGAGGGTATTGGTGAAGTCACCCAGGCGCTTGGCCGTGAACGCGAAGCGCTTGCCATCTTCACTGGACGAGGCCACCGAGAATGGATGCTGCTGCAGCGAGAACGGTGTCTCGCCCAGGGTGATCCAGAAAAACTGTCCGGGTGCGAAGTCGAGACGATGATCACCTTCGGCTTCAAGGGTCAGGGTTGCCGCATCGCCACGCTCCTGTTGGTTGTCCACCACCCTCCAGGGACACTTGCGTAGACGCCACGGCCTCAGCAGGCGCGATTCGACCACCAGCAGCAGCGCAAGCCCCACCACCGCGCCCAGCAGCAGCGTCGTGAAGATGCCTTCCGTGTAGTGCTGCACCATGACCGCATGGCCCAGGCCACCGGCGACGACGAAAAGCGACAGCCCGCCGTGCAGAGCCCGCCACCACTCGTAGGAGAGCCCGAAGCGCGTACGCCACAGCGAGCTTGCCACCAGCATCAGCGTGGCCAGCACCAGCAGTATGAGGGTAATCGCGCGCAGGGTATCCTCGCGGGGATCGAGATACTCGATCCAGCCGGGGCGGGTGGCGATCATCACCAGCGGATGAGCCAGCACCAGCAGCAGCGCGAAGATGCCGGTCTGGCGATGGAACTGCAGAATGTTGTCGTGACCGACCGATTCGGCGAACCAGCGATGCCGCCCCGAGATCACCGCCTGACAGGCAAGAACGCCAAGCGCCAGCAGCCCCAGCAGGGCACCGAGTTCGGCACCGAACTCCCGCGTTTCGTCAGGCTGGCGGATAACGGCGATGCCGAGGGGCAACAGAGCCAACAACAGATAGCCACCACACCAAAGCAGTGCGCTTCGGGCCAATCGACTCACAACGACCTCCTTGTCCAAGTCTCCTGCTCAAGATAGTGCTTCGGCATGTAACCGTTTGAAGCTTTATGTTCTTGCGCCTTTGGCTCACATATCACCCGATGCTGCTACGCTGAATCAAGCAACGACAGGCCACATCATCAGGAGGAAACCGATGTCTGGGCAAACGGATCATGCCAACCTGTTCGACGACGCACGCTCGCGCCTCGAGGAAGTGTGCCAAGCCATCGACATCCAGGGCGATGCCAGGGAGCGACTGATGCAGCCCAGCCTCTCGCTGCAGGTCAGCGTGCCGGTGCGCATGGACGATGGCCGCCTCAAGGTCTTTCCCGGCTGGCGGGTGCAGTACAACACGACGCTGGGGCCGGCCAAGGGCGGCATTCGCTTTCATCCCGACGTCAATCAGGAGGAAGTGACCACCCTCAGCTTCTGGATGGCGGTGAAGTGCGCCGTGGTCGACCTGCCCTACGGCGGCGGCAAGGGCGGCGTGAAGGTGGACCCCAAGCAGCTGTCGAAGCTGGAGCTGGAACGACTGGCCCGGGGCTACGTTCGCGCCATCGCCGACATCATGGGACCCGACCGCGACATTCCCGCACCGGACGTAAACACCAACGCCACGGTGATGGGCTGGATGGCCGACGAGTTCGACCACCTGGCCCGTGGCAAGGTACCCTCCGCGATTACCGGCAAGCCTCCCGAGCTGGGCGGGTCGCTGGGTCGTGTGGCCGCCACCGGACGCGGCGCCCTGCACGTGCTCGACCTGTGGGCAGCGCGCGAGAAGCGCAAGCCAGAGGAGATAACAGTGGCTATCCAGGGCTTCGGTAATGCTGCCTATCACTTTGCCCGGCTAGCCCACGATCAGGGCTATCGCATCGTTGCGGTGTCCGACTCAAAGGGCGCTATCTACAGCGAGGAAGGCCTCGATCCTGACGCCATCATGGAGCAGAAGCAGCGTAATATGCGGCTGCACGAGATGGTTTACTGCGACGATTCTGTGTGCATTGCCGAGGACGTTGAGAAGCTCGATCGCGACGAGCTGCTCACCCTGGAGGTAGACGTCCTGGCGCTGGCGGCACTGGAGAATCAGGTGCATGAAGACAACGTCGATCAGGTCAAGGCCGGCGCGCTGCTCGAGATCGCCAACGGGCCGGTCAGTAGCCGTGCCGACGAACGGCTCGAGGAGCGCGGCGTGCCGGTACTGCCCGACGTGCTGGCCAACACTGGCGGCGTCATCGTCAGCTACTACGAGTGGGTGCAGAATCGTAGCGGCGAGCGCTGGCCGGAGGAGGAGATCAATCGGCGGCTGGCCGAGCACCTCGAACGCCAGAGCGAACTGGTCTTCGAGCGCGCCGAACAGGAGGAGATCTCCTATCGCCGGGCGGCGTATCGCCAAGGCATCGAGCGCATCGCCCACGCCATCGAGCTGCGCGGCAACTGTCAGGACAGCGAGTGAGCGAGGCAGCCAGCCGCAACTCGGGGTGACAAGGGCATTGGCCAAGGCGACAATAGCGGCCTTTCGTTGCCGAACCGGGCCGTCATGACGAACCCTCTGAGCCTTCTCTACCGGGACGAGCACCTGGTCGCGGTGCACAAGCCGGCGGGCCTGCTGGTGCACCGCTCCAAGCTGGCGGGCGGCGAGCGCGAGTTCCTGCTGCAACGCCTGCGCGATCAGCTCGGCCAGCGCGTCTATCCGGTACATCGACTGGATCGCCCCACCTCGGGTGTCATGGTGTTCGCTCTGAATTCGGACATCGCTGCACGCCTGGGCGAGATCTTCACCGAACGCCGGGCCGCCAAGCGCTATCTGGCGGTGGTGCGCGGCGTCGGCCCCGCACAAGAGTGGCTCGATTACGCCCTGCGCGAGGAGGATGGCAGCCGGCCCAAGGCGGAGATGCCGGCGCTCGAAGCCCTCACCGAAGTGAAGCGGCTGGACAGCGTCGAGCTGCCGGTGCAGGTGGACCGCTATCCCAGCAGCCGCTACTCCCTGATGGAGGTGCGCCCGCTGACCGGCCGCCGCCACCAGATCCGGCGCCACCTGTCACGGCGCGGCTACCCAATCATCGGCGACGCCAAGCACGGCAAGGGCAACCACAACCGCTTCTTCGCCGAGCGCCTGGGCTGCCCGCGGCTGCTGCTGGCGGCCGTCGGCTTGAGCTTTGAACATCCCGTCACGGGGCGCTGCCTGACCTTGAGCTGTAGCCTGGACGCCCCCATGACGGCCCTGTTCCAGCATTTCGGCTGGGCTGGCCACCTGCCTACCGACCAGGCAGGTTGCTCCGAAGCGCCGCTCTCCCTAGCCTGACACCACCGCCACCAACCGGAGTTTCAAGACGCCGACATGACCGCCCCATTGCCACCGCAGGAAGCCGCCCCGGCCCAGGACGACTACGATTTCCGCTTCGGTGGAATTCGGCGACTCTACGGCGCCCGTGCGCTCGACTACTTTCGTCAGGCCCACGTCGTCGTGGTCGGCGTGGGTGGTGTCGGCAGTTGGACGGTAGAAGCACTGGCGCGCTCGGGAATCGGCCGCCTCACCCTGATCGATCTCGACGACGTCTGCGTGTCCAACGTCAACCGCCAACTTCCCGCCCTGGATGGCAACATCGGCCGGCCCAAGGTCGATGTGCTGGCCGAGCGCTGCCGGGCGATCCAGCCCAGCATTCAGGTCGTCGCCGACACGGCCTTCGTCACGCCGGGCAACCTGGCACAGCGCATTCCCGAAGACGCCGACTACGTGGTCGATGCCATCGACAGCGTGGTGGCCAAGGCCGCGCTGATCGCCTGGTGCAAGCGGCGCAAGCTGCCCATCGTCGTGGCCGGCGCCGCCGGCGGGCAGAGCGACCCCACGCGGATCAAGGTGGCGGATCTCGCGCGCACCGAGCACGACCCGCTGCTGGCCAAGGTGCGCGCCCGGCTGCGCCGGGATTACGGCTTCTCGCGCAACCCCAAGCGGCGCTTCTCGGTAGAGTGCGTCTATTCTGACGAACAGCTGGTCTACCCCGGCGCCGATGGCGAGGTCTGCCTGCAGAAGCCCAGCGCCGGAGAATCGACCCGCCTCGACTGCGCCTCCGGCGTGGGTGCAGCCACCTTCCTCACCGGCAGTTTCGGCTTCGTGGCCGCCTCACGGGTGCTAGCCCGCCTGGCAAAGCGCGCTGCCGCAAGCAGCAGACAATAACGACAACGACTCTGAACTGGAGCCCTGCGCGATGACTCACCCCCTCCCCGTTCCCGGCATCTACTGCCACTACAAGGGCAACCGCTACGAGGTGCTCGGCGTCGCTCATCACAGCGAAACCGAGGAGCCACTGGTGGTCTACCGTGCGCTGTACGGCGACTACGGCCTATGGGTGCGACCGCTCGCCATGTTCACCGAGACCGTCGAAGTGCGCGGCGAACCGGTGCCGCGCTTCGACCTGGAGAAGGCGTTCTAAAATCGGGCCGAGGATCGCTCACCCTCAAAGGCCATCAGAGTGCCGTCGATGACGACGGGACAAGACTCTCGATCATTTCATCGACCACCGAGGTAAATAGAGGCGTTACCTCTCTGGCCCCGAGCCGGCCCATCAAACTACGTAGATGCGACAACCGCAGGTGAACGTTCCAGCGCTGCCAGTCGGTCTCGCCGTCCACCCGCTGGCGCTGCCGCCGTGGCGTGAGATAGCCGGTATGCAGGAGGCGGTGCCCCGGCCAGTCCACCGGATCGTCGTCGCGGTCCGCCACCAGCCATAGCATGGGCGAAGCCGTGCGGGAAGCGTCGAGCAACCGCCGTATGGCTGCGTCGTGCCCTTCCCGGCGCAGCTCAGGCGACAGGCGTACTAGCGCCTCAAGTGCCTCGCGACAGGCGTCGTCCAGGTTCCAGGTCATGCCTAGCCTCGCGGCCTGGGCATCGAGCCACAGCGCCATTTCCAGCGCCCGGCCCGAGACCGGAACCGGCAGCACCCGCGGCTCGGTCAGACGTTGCAGGATCGCCTCGCGACACTGCACCTGAGGCGTGTCGTAGACCCCATAGGAAGCATCAAGCAACGCCACTCGCGCCGGTGGCGGCTCGTCAAAGGGAAAGAGCAGCGACTCGAGGCAGGCATCGCCGCTGTAGAACACACCATCCGCGATACCAAGATGCAACCAGACCCCACCCAGCGAATGCCCCGCCTGGCCGGTGGTCACCGGGATGCCCGTCACCCGACATTGGCCACGCTCGGGCAGGGGGCGCCAGTCACGCCCATGCGGCAGTGCAGCCGCCACCGGCGGCGTGCAGTAGAGCGGCAGCTCGGCAGGTAGCGCCGCGACGCCGCCGATGTGATCGACATGGTCGTGAGTGATCAGCACCGCATCGACATCGAGCCCCTTCGCCCATTCGCTCGACTGGCCCGGATGCAGGGCGCCGCCGGCGTCTAGCAGCAGCCGCTTGCCTGCGGCCTCCACCAGGATGGCAGCTGGCGCCTTCTCCCCGAGCCCGCTTAGCACCTCAATGCGCACGCTCATGCTTCGGGCTCCAGGCACCAACCCTGGTGCAGGGTCAGCTCCACGCTCTCTCCTTCGACCAGAGCGGCGTGATGATAGGCCACCAGCGACTCACCGCTTGCCAGGCGCAGGTGCAACTCATGGCGCTCGCCGCGAAAGGTCACGCTTTCCACCCTCGCCCTCAGGCCCCGCTGGGCCGAAGCGTCAGGCAACACCGTGACATGCTCGGGCCGCACCAACACCGGCTGGACGCGCTCGCTGGCGACCGCCGCGAGCCCATGCATCAAAGTGTGCTCGTCGAGCCGCTGCCCCGGCCGTCCTGCCGCCACCTGGAGCAGGCTCCCCTGGCCAATGAAGCTGGCTACCCAGGCACTGCGCGGCCGGCGGTAGAGCGCCTCCGGCGTGGCCCACTGCTCCAGCCGGCCGCCACGCATCACCGCAATGCGATCCGCCAGCGACATCGCCTCGCTCTGATCGTGGGTCACGTAGATCATGGTGGCGCGAGTGCGGCGATGAAACTCACGAAAGCTCTGTTCCATGGCCGCACGGAGGTGGCGATCCAGGTTGGCCAAGGGCTCGTCGAGCAGCACCACATCCGGGTCGGTGACCAGGCAGCGTGCCAGTGCCACGCGCTGCCGCTGCCCACCGCTCAACTCCTGTGGCGAACGGCCAGCATGTGACGCCAGATCCACCAGGCTCAGCGCCTGAGCCACCCGGCGCCGGTAAGCGTCGCCCTCCAGGCGCCGCAGCTTGAGCGGGTAGCCGACGTTGTCGGCCACGCTCATGTGCGGCCACAAGGCGTAGGACTGGAACACCATGGCCATGTTGCGTTGCTCCGGCGGCACATGAAGCTCGCGGCTGGCCAGGGTACGCTCTCCCAGGCGTATCTCGCCCTCGCTGAGCGCCTCGAAGCCGGCCAGCATACGCAGCATGGTAGTCTTGCCGCAGCCGCTGGGGCCGAGCAAAGCCACGAACTCTCCCGGCTCGATGTCCAGCGAGAGCGAATCGACGGCCTGCTGTTCACCGAAGCACTTGGAGACCCGATCAATCATCAACCCTGCCATGGCACGACCCCCTTGGGCAGATGCGGTGCCAGCCAGCTGAGACAGAGCATCAGTGCGGCAATCATCGCCACTACCAGCACCGATACGGCGGCGGCCAGCACGCTCTCGCCGCCCTCGGCCAGATTGAAGATCAGCACGCCCAGCGTCTCGTTACCGGCGCTCCACAGCAGCGCCGAGACCGTCAGCTCGTTCACCGCCAGCAGGAACACCAACAGCCCACCGGCGAATA
The DNA here is from genome assembly GCF_000246875.1 of Halomonas sp. KM-1. Taxonomy (NCBI): domain Bacteria; kingdom Pseudomonadati; phylum Pseudomonadota; class Gammaproteobacteria; order Oceanospirillales; family Halomonadaceae; genus Halomonas; species Halomonas sp. KM-1. Next base: position 11,812 of record NZ_BAEU01000048.1, on the reverse strand, counting down.
GCGCCGGTGCCACCAGCGGCAGCACGATGCCGCCCAGGCGACGCCAGGGGCCGGCTCCCGCCAGTTGGGCGGCTTCCTCCAGCGCAGGGTCGAGCTGGGCCAGACCGGCCGCCACGGGCTTGAGGCACACCACCAGAAAACGCATCAGATAGGCCACGAAGATCAGCCCCAGGGTGCCGTAGAGCGCTACGTTCACCAGAGGGATGGGACGCACGAAGAGCAGGATGCAGGCCACCGCCAGCACCACGCCGGGCAGCGCATAGGGCAGCTCGATGGCGCCGAGGGCCAGACTCTGCCAGCGCTGCGGGAGACGCTGCAGACGATAGGCCAGCGGCAGGCTGCAAAGCATCAGCACCAGTGCGGCGCCGCCCGCCAGCCACAGGCTGTTACGCACCGCGCGCCAGGTCGCCCCCTGGCGGCCGATCACCTCGTGATAGGCGTTCAGGGTGGCGCTCTCCCAGGTGAGCGGCACGCCCACGGCGGGCACCAGCGAGCTCACCACCAGCGCCGCCAGAGGCGCGATGAGGATCGCCAGCAGCACAGCGATGAGCAGCGCGGTCACCGCGCCGCGCCAGCGCCCCAGAGAGAAATCGTGAGCGCGTCCCGAGTGGCCCACCAGGCCGAAGCGGCTGCGCTTCATCCACGCCTGCTGCAGCGCTACGCCAGCCAGCGCCAGCACGCCGATCAGCAGCGACAGCGAGGCCATTTCGGCCAGCACACCGGTGCCGAAGCTGGCCATGCGCTGGTAGATCAGAGTCGGCAGCACGTAGTAACCAGCGGGGATGCCCAGCATGGCCGGGATGCCGAAATTGCCCAGGCTGGAAATGAATGCCATGGCACCGCCGGCGATCAGGCCACCACGGGTCACCGGCAGGATGACATGGCCCCACACCTGAGCCTGGCGGGCTCCGCTGATACGGGCGGCCTCGACCAGTTCACGGGGCAGGGAAAGCAGTGAGGTACGTAATGCCAGGAACACCAGCGGTGCGCTCTGGATCCCCAGCAGCAGGGCAATACCCTCGGCGGAATAGAGCGGCTGTGGACTGCCCAGCGGCGGTGCCATGCCGATACTCTTCAGCAACGGGCTCGCCGGGCCGAACAGCTGCAGCCAGCTCAGAGCGGTGACCTGGGGCGGAATCATCATCGGCAGCATGAAACAGAACACCAGCCACGCCTTGCCGCGGATATCGGTCAGGGTGATCACGAAGGCGAACAGGCTGCCCAGCGCCAGAGCGATCAACATGCCAAGCCCCGAGGTATAGAGGCTGCGCCACAGCGCCCGCCAGGTACTCTCTGCCTGCAGCACGCGCCACAGCGGCGCCTCGCTGCCCTGAGCCAGGTCACCCAACGCTTCGAGCAACAGGCGCAGGCTGGGCACCAGGCTGAGCAGCACGATCGTGACGGTCAACAGAGTAAGCAGCCAGCGTTGCTGGCTGCCTGCCATCAGACTCGGTGCCATGATCAGCTGCCGAACAGGTCGCCGAAGCGCTGCTTGAGCTCGGCTTCCCTGGCCAGGGCATTCTGGGTATCCAGCGGCATCAAGACGATGTCGTCACGGGCGGGGAAGCCCTCGGGCGGTGTAACCTCGGGATGCGCGGGCAGGTAGCCCTGCTCGCTCACCAGCTCCTGACCCTCTCGCGAGAGCACGAAGTCGACGAACTTCTGCGCCGCTTCCAGGTTCCTGGCGCTCTGCATGATGGCGACCGGCTCGGTCACGGCACTGACCCCCTCCTCGGGGAACACGAACGCCACCGGCGAGCCCTTGGCGGCCTCGCGAATCGGCAGGAAATCGACCACGATGCCATAGGGCTTGCTGCCCGCCGCCACCGCGTTGAATACGCCGCCGTTGCCGCCCTGGGCCTCGGTGCGGTTGGCCTGCAGCGCATCAAAGTAACCCTCGCCCAGTTCGGGATGGGCCTCGATCGACGCCATGTGGATCAGCGCGGCACCGGAGTAGAGCGGGCTCGGCATGGTCACCTGGCCGGCGTATTCGGGCTGGGTGAGCTCTTGCCAGCTCTGCGGCTGACGCTCGGCCCCGGTGTTGTAGACGATGCCGGTGGTAATCAGCTTGGTGCCGTAGTAGTAGCCCTCGGGATCGTACAGCTCGTCCGCGTAGACCTCGCGCTCGGGGCTCAGATAGGCCTGCAGGTGCCCCTCCCGCTTGAGCGACTCCATGGTCATGCTGTCGGCGATCAGCAGCACGTCGGGGTTGCTGACCCCGGCGGAGAGTTCGGAGCGCAACCGGGTCATCAACTGCGTGGTACCGTCGCGCACCCACTCCACTTCGACATCGGGATGGGCGGCACGGAAGGCATCGACGGTCTGCTGGGCGTCGCTGTTGGGCTGGCTGGTATAGAGCACCAGCTTCTCGCTGGCAAGCGAAGGCATTGCCAGCAAGGCGAATAACACAGAGGCGGTGAGTGCGGTTGGCAGGGGGTGCTTCGGCATGTGAAAACCTCCGATGAATGAGTCTCATCGAAAGTACTGCCGTTGGCTTACAGCAAAGTGACAGAGACATGTTCTTCAACCTGCCGCCATGGGGCGAGCCGCCGTCCTCTTGCGTGACGATGCCTGCTCGCGCAAGGCCCCTCACCGCTGGCCGCGGTGCGCCCATCCGGTCATCCGCTTCTCCAGAATCGCAAACAGCTCGTACATCACCATGGCCATGGCGCTGATCACGATCAGCCCGGCGAACACCAGCGCCATGCGCATCTGCGAGCCGGCGCTCATCATCAGGTAGCCGATGCCCTGGTTCGAGGCCACCGTCTCGGAGACCACGGTACCGACGAAGGCCAGGGTGATGGCGATCTTCAGCGAGGCGAAGAAGTAGGGCAGCGAGCGCGGCAGCCCCACCTTGAGCAGCACGTCGATGCGCCGGGCGCCGAGCACCCGCAGCACGTCCTCCATTTCCGGCTCCAGCGTGGCCAGGCCGGTGGCCACGTTGACCACGATGGGAAAGAAGCAGATCAGGAAGGCAGTCAGGATAGCCGGCACCGAGCCGATGCCGAACCACACCACCAGGATCGGCACGAAGGCCACCTTGGGGATGGCGTTGAAGCCAACCAGCAGCGGGTAGCAGGCGTGGTAGAGGAAGCGCGAGGAGCCGATGATGAAACCCAGCGCCAGCCCCACCGCCACGCCCAGGGCGAAGCCCGCCATGGTGGTCCAAAGGGTCTGCCAGGAGTGCATGCCGATGGGGCCGGCAAAGGTCACCAAGGCTTGCGCGGTGGCCGAGGCACTGGGGAAGATGAACTCCGGCACCTGCAGCAGGCGCACGCTGATTTCCCAGATCGCTACCAGCGCCAGCACCGCGACCCAGGGCGCCAGCCGCTCGATCAGCTTTTCATTCTTGGTCATGCTCGCTCCTCAGGCGCTGCGGATGTCACCGATCAGGTTGCGCAACTCCTGCACCAGATCGATGAAAGGCTTCTCGTAGGTCACCGCCAACTCGCGCGGCCGCGGCAGGTCGATCTCGCGACGCTCGATGATACGACCCGGCCGGCGACTCATGACGTAGACGGTATCGGCCAGGAACGCCGCTTCGCGCAGGTCGTGGGTCACCAGCACCACGGTGAAGCGCTGGGCCTCCCACAGATCGCGCAGCACGCACCACAGCTCCTCGCGGGTGAAGGCATCCAGCGCGCCGAAAGGCTCGTCGAGCATCAGCAAGCGCGGACGGTGAATCAGCGCGCGGCAGATCGAGGCGCGCTGCTGCATGCCCCCGGAGAGCTGCCACGGGTATTGGTCCTCGTAGCCCTCGAGCCCTACCGTGCGCAGCAGATCGCGGGCCCAGCCAATGAACTCCGCGCGTCGCTTGCGAAACTGCGAGCGGTAGGGTTTGACGATCTCCAGAGGCAGCAGCACGTTGTCCAGGGTGGTGCGCCAGGGCAGCAGGTTGGCGCTCTGGAACGCCATGCCGCAGATCTTCAGCGGCCCGCCTACCGCGGTGCCGTCCACCTGCACGCTGCCGGCGGTGGGCGCATGCAGCCCGGTGCACAGCTTCATGAAGGTAGACTTGCCGCAGCCGGAGGGGCCGACGAAGGCGACGAACTCACCCTCCCGGATGGAGAGCGAGATGTCCTCGATGGCATTGCCGGAGTCATCGTAGGCCAGGCTGACCCGGTCGAAGTCGACGAAGGACGTGGAGTCTGCCAAAGCCGTCACTCCGCGCGCTCGGGGAAGATCATGCGCTCCTCCTGGGGCGGCAGGAAGCTTGAAGTGAACACCCGTTCGGGCTCGGGCACCGAGGGCAGGTCGTAGGCGTCCGCCACCAGTTGGATCGCTTCGCGCAGACGCTGCTCATCCACACCACCGGCTCCGTTGGCGCGCGCCTCATCGGTGTCGATGACGCTGGCGATGGCCAGCTTGAGCCGGCGGGTCTCCATCTCGACGTCGATCAGCGCATCACGGTTGCGCACATACTCGATCGCTCCTTCGGGGTCGGCCAGGGTCTCTGCCAAAGCGCGGTTGAAGGCGCGCAGGAAGCCCTCCACCGCTTCAGGGTTGGCTTCGGAGAACGCTTCGCTGGCGATGATGGCATTGCCGTAGAGCGGCACGCCGTAGTCCGGGAACGGCATGATGGTGAGCTGCTCCTCGTCCATGCCGCGGCCTTCCAGGTTGAGCAGGCTGGTGAAGTAGAAGCCGGTGATGGCATCCACGTCACCGCGCACCAGCAGCGTCTCGCGCAGGGCGGGATCGACGTTCTGCCACTCGACGGCGCCGGCCTCGAGGTCGTTGGCGGCGGCGAAGATGCCCCAGGCCCGGTAGCCGGTATCGAAGGCGGGCGCGGCGATGGACTTGCCGGCGAGGTCCGCAGGCGACTCGATGTCGCGATCCTTGCGCGCAAAGACCGAGGCCGGGCTGCCGTCATACACGACATAGACCCCCTGGATCCCGGGACCATCGGGGTTCTCGGCGAGAAACTCCACCAAGGCATTGAGATCACCGAAGCCCATCTCGTAGGCCCCCGAGGCGACCCGGTTGATGGCGCCGGCAGAGCCACTGCCGGAGTCGATCTGCACGTTGAGCCCCTCTTCGGCGAAATAGCCGCGCTCCACGGCCATCAAAAAGGGTGCCGAAGGCCCCTCGAAGCGCCAGTCGAGCTGAAAGCGAATGCGGGTTTCATCCGCCTGGGCCACGGCGGCGCCAAGCAGGGAAAGGCTCAGCGCTCCGGCCAGCAGGCCAGCGGTAAGTTGACGACTCATGAATGCCACCCTCGCGATGCGTTCTGGTTGTGTTTGTTCTATGCAATCGGCCTGCCAAAAGGGTGCAGTTCCCTTAGGCTTGGGGGCCAGTGAGCCATGACGGGGCATGGCGCACTGCGCTTGGCACCTGGGATGTGCACGATCAGCGCCAAATCGGGCCGCTTGCACCAGCTTAGTTCATCAGCGAGTGACAGATGATGCCTGGGGCAACGCAACGTAAACGCAGGGGTGGGAACGGCGCATCAGCGTGCACACAAAGAAAAACGGCACCGATACGTGTCGGTGCCGTGGGAGCCTTGCGGAGCCGTCGTTACTCGTCGCCGGCTTCCTGCATCTGCTTCAGCAGGTAGTTCTCGATGCCGACCTTGTCGATCAGACTGAGCTCGGTCTCGATATGGTCGATGTGCTCTTCTTCATCGGCCAGGATGTGACGGAACAGATCGCGGGAAACGTAGTCCTTGACCTGCTCGCAGTAAGCGATGGCCTCGATGTAGTCGTTACGTCCTTCATGCTCGATCTTTAGATCGCTCTCGAGCATCTCGCGCACGTTCTCGCCGATGTGCAGCTTACCGAGGTCCTGCAGGTTGGGTACCCCTTCGAGGAACAGGATGCGCTCGATCAGCTTGTCGGCATGCTTCATTTCGTCGATGGACTCGTCGTACTCCCACTTGGCCAGCGCCTTGAGGCCCCAGTCCTTGTACATCTTGGCATGCAGGAAGTACTGGTTGATCGCCACCAGCTCGTTGCCGAGAGCCTTGTTGAGGTACTCGATGACCTTGGCGTCGCCTTTCATTGCCTCTCTCCCTTCTCTTTACTCTTCTCGGTCTCGGATCTTGCTCGTGCCCTATCATCCTGATCCTCATGATAGGCAGTATCCGACCAAACATGCAAAAAATCCAACCGGAGCAGCAGGTTGGATCAATGACAACAAGAATGAGAAAGATTGGCGTCACCCGCAGGACGGCTGCCTGCGGGGAAGAAGAGAGCTATACGGCGTAAGCCAGGTCGTTGGCGGAAGCCATGACTTCAGCGGTGATGGCATCGCGGGTAATGGTCTTGCCCACACAGGCGCACTTGCCGCACTGGGTACCGCAGCCCGTTTCGCGCTGAACCTCGCGCCAGCTGCGCGCGCCGTCCGCCACGGTCTCACGGATCTTGCGGTCTGATACGCCCTTGCAGAGACATACGTACATCGACATCACCTCGCTGTGCTCACGAGGATTAATGTAAATGATTCGCATAGACTATCGCAAGAGCAAATCGGACATTTTTTGATCGGCGTCACATCACCGCCGCGTCGCCTTGGGCAGCACCACCACTTGGGTGCCGGAGACGATATCCGGCCAGCTGCGTCGCTGGTGGTCGAACAGCACCCAGAGATAGCCCAGGCCGAGAGCCGCCAGGGAGAGCCAGGCCACCACGTAGCGCACCAGGCTTTGCACCAATGTGATCGAGCGGCCATCGGGGGTCTGCACGCGCAGGCGCCAGGCCTGCATGCCGAGCGTCATGCCGCCGCGCGTCCAGGAGAAGGCGAAGAAGACGAAGGCGCCGATCAGCAGCAGCAGTTGCAGCGTCAGACGCTGGGGCTCTCCCGCTCCGACATCCTCCGGGCCCAGGCCCAGCACGTAGCGCACGAATGCCACGTGCAGCACGGCGATGGCGATCCAGATCGCTGCCACCAGAAAGGCGTCGTAGAGCATGGCGCCCAGGCGCCGTCCGAGGCCGGCCGGCCACACATCGTCGAGCTGATCGAAACGTCGTTGCATTGCGGTCTCTTCCTAACGTGTACGTGGGCTCGGTCGCCCAGGCAGTCGCGGCCAGCGCCCCTCAGCCGGTACGGCGCAGCAGGTACAGCCCTAGCCCGGCACTGACCAGAATCGGGGTTAGCACCGCCCATACCGGGGAAAAGCCGAACACCGTCGAGGCCGGTGCCAGCAGGTCCTGCAGGTACTTGAACGTCAAGCCGACGATGACCCCATAGAACACCCGCGTACCGGCCGCCACGGTGCGCAGCGGGCCGAACACGAACGAGGCCGCCACCAGCACCAGCGAGCCCATCATCAGCGGCATCAGCATCTTCTGCCAGAAGTAGAGCAGCGGCTGGGTCGCCTGCAGGCCCTGATCCCGCAGGAAGCGTGAGTAGGCCCACAGCTCGCTGGGCGCCTGGCTGTTGATCGGCAGCAGCAGCCGATTGAGTTGTGCCGGCGTGAGGTTGGTCTGCCAGGGATGCTGGGCGTGATGCTCCGCCTCGGTACGGTCGTCGAAGAAGCGCGTGATGCCCACCTCCTCGAGCTGCCAGCTGCCGTCGCGCCATACCGCACGCTCGGCCACGATAGCCTCGCGCAGTTCGCGCCCCTCGAAGCGATAGCGGGTCAGGTCGAGCACGGTGTCGTCGGCGCGTATGGCACCGAAGCGGTAGACGCTGTCGCCCTCACGCTGCCAGCCGCCGCGCTGGACCAGCACCGCTCCTTCGCCCTGCATCTGCTCCAGGCGCCAGGCGCTGGCGAACTGCTCGGTACGCGGGCTGACATACTCGGCGGTCAGCAGTACCACGACCACCACCAGGATGATGGGCTTCATCACCCCCCACAGGATGCGCGCCAGAGAGCGTCCTGCGGCCCGCATCACCGTCAGCTCGTTGCTCGACGCCATGCTGCCAAGGCCGATCAGCGCGCCGATCAACACCGCCACTGGGGCGTATTGATAGAAGCGCCATGGCACCCGCATCAACAGATAGAGCAGCACCTGGAAGGCACCGTAGTTGCCCTCTACGTCGTCCAGGTCGTTGATGTAGGAGATCACCAGGTCGAGGCCAAGCAGCACGACCTGGACGACGATGATCGCCCCCAGCACGTTGCGGGCGATATAGCGATCGAGACGATCCGTCAGCATCAACGCATCCCCCTGCGCTGGTGGTGCATCATCAGGCCCAGGCCGAGCGCCAGGAACACGAGATGAATCGGCCACATGCCGATCACCGCCGGCAGAGTGCCGCGGCCGATGGCATCCAGCGCCGCCAGCAGTAGGCTGAGATAACAGACGTGCAGAAAAATCGCCGGCAGCAGCTTGGCGAAGCGTCCCTGACGCGGGTTGACCTTTGAGAGCGGCATCGCCATCAGCGTCAGGATGAAAACCATCAGCGGCAACGACAGGCGCCACTGCAACTGGGCCTGCGCGCGGCTGGAGTCGTCGCCTAGCAGCTCAGCCGTGGTGGCGTACTCCGACGACTCCAGCTCGCGTCGCTCACCGCCGAGCGAGAGGCGTACGGCATAGGTCTCGAACTCCAGCCGCTCGGCCTCGAAGCGCCCCGGGTCGACGCTGTAGCGCTCGCCGTCGGCCAGCACCAGGAAGCGGCTGCCGGTGTCGGGGTCGACGGTCTGGTAGCCGCTGCCGGCGCGGGTCACCGCGGTTTCCGGCGAGCCGTCGCGGCGGCGCTGCCGCTCGCTGATGAACACCTCTAGCATGCGGCTGCCGTCATCGCTGAACGACTCGGTATAGGCCGTGCGGCCGCCGCCGAAGTCCTGAAAGCGCCCCGGTGCCAACGCCGTGAAGTCGAGCCGGCTGCGCTGCTCCTCCAGCATCACGGCGTTGTGCAGCGCCCCGGCAGGGGTCAGCCACAGGCTGCACAGCCCGACCAATACCGCCACCAGGGAGGCCGGCACCAGGCTGATCTGGAACAGTCGAATGGGGCTGGTACCGCAGGCCACCAGCACGGTGATCTCGCTGTTGAGATAGAGCTGCCCATAGGCCAACAGAATGCCGAGAAAGAAGGCCAGCGGTAGAATCAGCTCGAGAAAGCCGGGCAGGTGGAACAGCATCAAGTTGCCAAGGATGGTGGCAGGAATGTCGCCCTCCGCCGCATCGGTGAAGTAGCGGATGAACCGGCTGCCCATGATGACCAGCAACAGCACGCCGGCAACGGCGGCCATGGTGAGCAGGATCTCGCGGGTCAGGTATCGAAAAATGATCATGCAGCGGTCTTCCATGCAATGGCGCCATGCCTTGAGTACACTGGGGTGATTCGGCAGGCCCCGGAGCCGTGCCGGCATTATCCAGAATCCCCCATCGCTTGTCTTGTGGAGTCACCATGGAATTCCCAGTTCAGACGGCCAATCCCGCCAAGGCCGAATCGGCCTGCCTCGTGGTCCCGGTTTTCAAGGATGGCGATCTGCTGCCTGCCGCCGCCAAGCTCGACGACGCCAGCGAGCGGCTGATCGGCCAGTTGATCGAGCGCGGCGACTTCGATGCCAAGCTGGGCAACATGCAACTGCTCCCCTTCGCCCCTGGCCTCAGCGCCGACCGCCTGATGCTGGTGGGGCTGGGCGAGCGCGGCAAGTGCCAGGAGCGGGCCTTCATCAAGGCACTGGATGCCGCCTTCACCGCCGTTGCCGGCCTGCCGGTGGAAGACGTCGCCGTAGCCTTCACCGACGTCCCCGTGCCTGAGCGTAGCATTGCCTGGAAGGCGCGCATGACCGCCGAAGCGGCGCAGCGTGCGGTCTACCGCTTCGACGAGTTCAAATCGGAGAAGGCCCCGCGCCCGCGGCTCGACAAGGTCGCCCTGCTGCTCAGCGACAGCGAGGCCGCCGGCGAAGCCCGCGAAGGCGCGCGCATCGGCAATGCCGTGGGCCAGGGCGTGGCCTACACCCGCACCCTGGGCAACCTGCCGGGCAACGTCTGCACGCCGAGCTACCTGGCCGACCAGGCCGAGCAGCTCGGCCGTGAATCGGGCGGCACCCTCGCGATCGAGATCCTCGACGAGGCGGCACTGGAGGAACTCGGCGCCCACAGCCTGCTATCGGTGGGCCGCGGCAGCGAACAGCCCTCGCGGCTGATCGTGATGAAGTACCAGGGCGCCGACAGCGCCGACGAGGCCCCTCACGTACTGGTCGGCAAGGGCATCACCTTCGATACCGGCGGCATCTCGCTCAAGCCCGGCGAGGCCATGGACGAGATGAAGTTCGACATGTGCGGTGCGGCCAGCGTGTTCGGCACCGCCAAGGCGGTACTCGGCATCCGCCCCAAGCTCAACCTGGTGTTCATCGTCGCCGCCGCCGAGAACATGCCTGACGGCCGCGCCACCAAGCCCGGCGACATCATCAAGACGCTAAAAGGGCTCACCGTGGAAGTGCTCAACACCGACGCCGAGGGGCGCCTGGTGCTGTGCGACGCCCTGACCTACGCCGAGCGCTTCGAGCCTGCCAGTGTGGTCGACATCGCCACCCTCACCGGCGCAGCGATCATCGCCCTGGGCCACCACGCCACCGGCCTGCTCTCCAACGACGACGACCTGGCACTGGACCTGCTCGACGCTGGCGAAGCGGCCTGGGACCGCGCCTGGCACCTGCCGTTGTGGGACGAGTACAAGGAGCAGCTCGACTCCAACTTCGCCGACATGGCCAACATCGGCGGTCGCCCGGCCGGTACCATCACCGCGGCCTGCTTCCTCTCGCGCTTCGCCGACAAGTTCCCCTGGGCGCACCTGGACATTGCCGGCACCGCCTGGACCTCGGGCAAGCAGAAAGGTGCCAGCGGCCGCCCGGTGGGGCTGCTGACCCAGTACCTGCTCGACCGTGAGGAAGAGGCGCGCCAGGTCGAGAACGAGAGCTGACGCCGTCAAGGTTGCCATCCCGGGCGTCAACCGTTACATCTGTCGCATCAGGCGCTCCGGACGCATACCGCCGGAGCGCCGAAAAGCTCAATAAATCGCCGGAATCCCGGCATAGCGGAGACCCATTTGCCGTGCCCAACGCCACTTTCGACATGCTGCCCACCGCCACGCCCACGGCAGCCAACATTCGCGACGACATTCTCGCCAACCCCGGTTTCGGCCTGCACTTCAGCGACCACATGGCCCATGTTCGCTGGACTGCCGATGCCGGCTGGCACGGTCACGAAGTGCGCCCCTACGGTCCGCTGACACTCGACCCGGCGGCCGCCGTACTGCACTACGGCCAGGAGATCTTCGAGGGCATCAAGGCCTACCGCCACCCGGACGGCTCGGTATGGTCGTTCCGCCCGGAGAAGAACGCCGAGCGCTTTCGCCGCAGCGCGCGCCGCCTGGCGCTGCCGGAACTCGACGACGAAACCTTCGTCGAGTCGCTGCGTGCACTGATGCAGCTCGACCAGGGCTGGGTGCCCACGCCCAAGAATGCGGGCGACGAATCGAGCCTCTACCTGCGCCCGTTCATGATCGCCAGCGAGAAATTCCTCGGCGTACGCCCGGCCAAGGAAGTCGACTACTACGTGATCGCCTCCCCCGCCGGCGCCTACTTCAAGGGCGGCATCGCCCCGGTGTCGATCTGGCTCTCCTCGCACTACAAGCGCGCCGCCCCCGGGGGCACCGGCTTCGCCAAGTGCGGCGGCAACTACGCGGCCTCGCTGGCGGCCCAGAAGGAAGCCGAGAAGTACGGCTGCAGCCAGGTCGCCTTCCTCGACGCCGCCGAGAACAAGTGGATCGAGGAGCTGGGCGGCATGAACCTGTTCTTCGTCTACAAGGACGGCCGCCTGGTCACCCCGCGCCTGACCGACACCATTCTCGAGGGCGTAACCCGCGACTCGGTGCTCACCCTCGGTCGCGACGAGGGCCTGACCCCGGAAGAGCGCGCCAT
>NZ_BAEU01000049.1:0-11797 GCF_000246875.1 Halomonas sp. KM-1 | reverse complement strand
CCTGTTGGCCAAGCACACTCTCTCCAGCTTTCACCGCTGTGCCACCCCCACCCCGCGCCGGGGGTTGTGCACGCGATCGCCGACTTCGAGGGTGCGCGTCGCCTGCAGCACCAGGCCGTAGCTCACCTTCTCGTAGGGCCGGAAGACCATGATCAAGCCGGCATCGGTGCCGGGCAGGCGCAGCGACTCGCCGGTGCGTGGGTCGATGATGCGCTCGCCCTGCTGCTCGACCTGCAGCACGTGTCCGATCTCGAGCCCGTCGCGGCGCCCTCGGTCCAGTGTCACCACCTGCAGCCGGCCGATGAAGCGCACCCCTCCGGGCACCGCCAGAATGGCGCCTTGTACGTCGTGGTCGGGTGCACGTGGCACGAACTCGCTGACCAGTTCACGCTCCTCCAGCGGCAGCACGATGTCGTCATTGCGCACCTCCTGGTTGGCGGAGACGATCTCCATGATCGCAATGTCGTCTTCACTGCGATCGGCCCGCGCCCGACCGATGCTAACCAGCTCCAGACCCAGCAGTTCACCGCTGGCGCCATCCTGGTAGCGGTCGCCCACACGGTAGATGCCGTAACGCGACCCGCGCTGCAGCTCGCCGCGAGCATAGATTCGATCGCCCGCGCCGCTGATGATGCGCCGGTCGTTGCCGGCCACCACGTAGGCCAGTTCGTTCAAGGCTTCGGGGTCGTCGACGACCCGATGATCGCGCAGGAAATGGCGCACCGCATCGAGGGGGATCGGCTCGATGGCCTCGCGCACGGGCACGCGGCGCACCTCAGGCGAGAGTCGCACCTCGCCCTGGCCGCGTTCCAGCCCCAAGCAGGGTCGCCCGTTGCAGTCGTAGAGATAGACCACATCGCCGGGATAGATCAGGTGGGGGTTGCGAATCTGCGGATTGACCTGCCACACCTCCGGCCACTGCCAGGGATGGCTCAGGAAGCGCCCCGAGATGTCCCACAGGGTATCGCCACGCACCACCGTATAGCGATCCGGTGCATCGCTGCGCAGGCCCCGGTCCCAACTGAGCCCCTGGGCCTGAGCCAGCGCCGCGCAGAGCAGCAGCGCCATGCCGCCACCCCAGCTCAGCGCTCTCTTCACCAGAGCCCTTTTCATCAGAACTTGCTTCATCAGCACAATCTTCCGCGGCCCGCCGGGCTTCCGCTTCGTACTCTTCTGCATCCCGTCCGCTCCCCCGCCCTTCACCCCAGCTGTCCTGCGCGACGCATCCACCCCCGGAACCGAGGTGCCATGCTATAGTCCAACACTATTGAATCGATATGCGGCCGGCAGTTTCACCCCGGCGCGCCAACCCCTAGAATAGGGGCAATCCCCGAATGACAGCATAACGGTGGTTCCAACGCCATGGCCAAATTGACTATCCTCGAATTTCCCGACGAGCGGCTGCGCACCAGAGCGGCGCCGGTCGAAGCGGTCGATGACGAGGTACGCCGGCTGGTCGACGACATGCTCGAAACCATGTACGACGCCTCCGGAATCGGCCTTGCCGCCACCCAGGTGGACGTCCACCGCCGCGTGATCGTGATGGACGTCAGCGAGGAACGCTCGCACCCCCTGGTACTGATCAACCCCGAGTACACGCCCATCGGCGAAGAGCGCGAGCTGATGTCCGAGGGCTGCCTGTCGATCCCCGAGTACTATGCCGAGGTGCCGCGCGCGCTGAAGGTCCGGCTCAAGGCGCTGGACCGCGACGGCAAGCCCTACGAGCTCGAGGCGGACGGTCTGCTGGCCCACTGCATACAGCATGAGTACGACCATCTCGAAGGTGTGCTGTTCGTCGACTACCTCTCGCCACTCAAGCGCGACCGCGTGCTCAAAAAAATGCAGAAGCGCCACAAGCTGCAATCTGCCTGACCCAGAATGACGGTTAACGAAGGCCGGCGCCGGTGCGCCGGCCTTCGTCGTTTGCGGCCGCCTCCGTTATGATGAGGGCAACCGTTCATTGGCAAGGCTCGACTCATGTCCCGACCTCTGCGCATCATCTTCGCCGGCACCCCCGATTTCGCTGCCGCCAGCCTGGCCTCCCTGCTGCACAGTCAGCACCAGGTAATCGCCGTCTACACCCAGCCCGACCGCCCGGCCGGCCGAGGCCGCAAGCTCACCGCCAGCCCGGTCAAGTCGCTGGCCCTGGAGCACGTGCTGCCGGTGCTGCAGCCCGAAACCCTGAAGAGCGCCGAGGTGCAGGCCGAACTGGCCGCCTTCGAGGCCGATCTCATGGTGGTGGTGGCCTACGGTCTGATCCTGCCCCAGGCGGTGCTCGATACCCCCCGCCTGGGTTGCCTCAACGTGCACGCCTCGCTGCTGCCACGCTGGCGCGGTGCGGCGCCGATCCAGCGCGCCATCGAGGCCGGTGACGACGCGAGCGGCGTGACCATCATGCAGATGGATGCCGGGCTCGATACCGGCGACATGCTATTGGTGAAGCGCACCCCCATCACCGCAACCACCACCGGCGGCGAGCTGCACGACACCCTGGCCCGGCTGGGCGGCGAGGCGATCGTCGAGGCACTGGATGCCCTGGCAGGCGACGGGCTTGCCGCCACGCCGCAGCCCGAGGCTGGCGTGACCTATGCCGCCAAGCTCTCCAAGGCCGAGGCCGAGCTGGACTTCAGCCGCCCCGCCGCCGAGCTTGCCGCCAAGGTACGCGCCTTCAATCCCTGGCCGGTCACCTGGTGCCACCTGGGCAGCGAGCGCCTGCGCCTGCTGATGGCCGAGGTCGGCACCGCACGCGATGACGAGCCCGCCAGCGTGCCGGGCACCCTGCTGGCGCCCGATACGGATGCACTGCGCATCGCCTGCGGCCAACAGGGCAGCGAGGTACTGCGGGTCACTCAGGCGCAACTGCCGGGCGGCAAGCCGCTGGCGGCCCGCGACCTGCTCAACGCCCGCCACGAGCGACTCCATCCCGGACACGTCCTTGGACAGGCCAACGAGGAGAGCGCCTGATGCATCGTTCCACGCCATCCACCCGCGCCGGCAAGTCGGTGCAGGACGGCGGCCAGGCGGTTCGCGCCAGCGCCGCTCGCGCCCTGGTGCCCGTGATCACCGCCAAGGGCTCGCTCAGCGACCTCGACGACCATCAGGTGGTGATTCGCGACCGCGCGCTGTTCAAGGCGATGTGCTACGGCGTATGTCGCACCCTGCCGCGTCTCGAGGCGTTGGCCGAGCGTCTGCTCAAGACGCCATTCAAGGCCCGCGACGCCGACGTTCAGGCGTTGCTGCTGCTGGGCATCTATCAGCTGCTCTATCTGCGCATCCCGGCCCACGCCGCCGTGGGTGAAACCACCGGCGCCGCACGCCAACTGGGCAAGGAGTGGGCAACCAAGGTGCTCAACGGTTGCTTGCGACGGCTCACCCGCGAATCCGCCGCGCTGCAGGCCGAGGTCGATCAGGATCCGGCGGTGGCGCTGCTGCATCCGCGCTGGCTGCTCAAGGCCCTGCGCGAGGACTGGCCCGACGACTGGCGAGCCATTGCCGAGGCCAACAACCAGCCGGGCCCCATGGCCTTGCGCATCAACCGCCGTCGCGGTGACCGTGAGGCCTACCTGGCCAGGCTGGTCGAAAGCGGCATCGATGCGCGCCTGTGCACCCACTCCCCCGACGGCCTGGTACTGGAGAAGCCCTGCGACGTCCAGGCACTGCCCGGCTTCACCGAAGGCGACGTCAGCGTGCAGGACGAAGCGGCGCAGCTCGCCGCCGAACTACTGGGGCCGGCCCTGGCACCGCGCCCCGGCGGCCGCGTGCTGGACGCCTGCTGCGCTCCCGGCGGCAAGACCGCGCACCTGCTGGAACTGTTTGACATCGAGCTGCTGGCGCTGGATAGCGATGCCGTACGCCTGGCCCGGGTCGAGGATACCCTGGAACGGCTGGGTCTTTCAGCCACGCTGGTGCACGCCGACGCCACCGGGCGCGACTGGTGGGACGGTACGCCCTTCGACGCCATCCTGCTCGATGCCCCCTGCTCCGGCACCGGCGTGATCCGTCGTCATCCCGACATCAAGCGCCTGCGGCGCGCCTCCGACATTGCCAAGCTTGCTGAGCTGCAGACACGCCTGCTCGACAATCTCTGGCCCCTGCTGCGCCCCGGCGGCTCGCTGCTGTACGCTACCTGTTCGGTGCTGCGCGAGGAGAACGACGAACAGATCCGCGCCTTCCTCGAACGCACCCCCGATGTGACCGTCACCACCCCCGCAGAGGTGAGCTGGGGCCGGGCGGTGGGTGCCGGGCGCCAGCTGCTGCCTGAGCCCGACAGTCACGACGGCTTCTTTTATGCCAGACTGAGGAAGCAGGGCTGACCCGCCCTGCCATCGATCACATGAGCAAGGAGCACCCATGAGCGATCACGTCTACAAGCACATCGAGCTTACCGGTTCCTCGGAAAAAGGCGTCGAGGACGCCATCCAACGCGCGCTGGAGAAGGCCTCACAGAGCCTGCACGGCATGCGCTGGTTCGAAGTGACGGATACCCGCGGGCATATCGAGAACGGCCGCGTCGCCCACTGGCAGGTCACCATCAAGGTGGGCTTCACCCTCGACTGACGACGACCGCTCCCTACGCGGCTGTTACATCACCTTCGGCTGGTTTATGCTAGCCACGGATGCTGCGGCGCCATATCGGCGTCGCAGAGTCGTTTGATGGGCCTGACAGCATATGAAGATCATCATCCTGGGGGCCGGCCAGGTCGGCGGCACGCTGGCCGAGCATCTGGCCCGCGAGGAGAACGACATCACGGTGGTGGACACCGACGGCGAACGGCTGCGCGAGCTGCACACCCGGCTCGACATCCGCACCGTGGTGGGCCCCGGCTCCTACCCGGTAGTGCTGCGCCAGGCCGGCTGCGAAGACGCCGACATGCTGATCGCGGTGACCAGCCAGGACGAGGTCAACATGATCGCCTGCCAGGTCGCCCACACCCTGTTTCGCACCCCCACCAAGATCGCCCGGGTGCGTGCCACCGCCTACCTCACCCGCAAGGGGCTGTTCGCCCACGAAGCCGTACCCATCGACGTGCTGATCAGCCCCGAGCAGGTGGTCACCGACCACATTCGTCGTTTGATCGAGCACCCCGGTGCGCTGCAGGTGCTGGAGTTCGCCGGCGGCCTGGTGCAGCTGGTGGCGGTGAAGGCCTACTACGGCGGCCCGCTGGTGGGCCAGGACCTCGGCTTCCTGCGCCGCCACATGCCCAGCGTCGACACCCGCGTGGCGGCCATCTACCGCCGCAACCGGCCGATCATCCCCCGCGGCGACACCGTGATCGAGGCCGACGACGAGGTCTTCTTCATCGCCGCCCGGCGCGACATTCGCGCGGTGATGAGCGAGCTGCGCCGGGTCGACCGCGACTTCCGCCGGGTGGTGATCGCCGGCGGCGGCAACATCGGCGAGCGCCTCGCCGAGCACCTCGAGCACAGCCATCAGGTCAAGATCATCGAACACGGCCTGGAGCGCTGCACCGTGCTCTCCGAACGCCTCAACCGCACCGTGGTGCTGCACGGCAGCGCCACCAACAAGCGCCTGCTGGAAGAGGAGAACATCGAGGAGTGCGACATCTTCTGTGCGCTGACCAACGACGACGAGGTCAACATCATGTCGTCGATGCTGGCCAAGCGCATGGGCGCCAAGAAGGTGCTGACGCTGATCAACAACGCCGCCTACGTCGACCTGGTGCAGGGCGGCGAGATCGACATCGCCATCTCGCCGCAGCAGGCCACCATCGGCAGCCTGCTGACCCACGTGCGCCGCGGCGACATCGTCAACGTGCACTCGCTGCGCCGCGGCGCCGCCGAGGCCATCGAGGCCATCGCCCACGGCGACACCCAGTCGTCGAAGGTGGTGGGGCGGGCCATCGGCGAGATCGACCTGCCCCGCGGCACCACCATCGGCGCCATCGTGCGCGGCAAGGAGGTGCTGATCGCCCATGACGACGTGGTGGTGGAGTCCGGCGATCACCTGATCCTGTTCGTGATCGACAAGCGCCGCATCCGCGACGTCGAGCGGCTGTTCCAGGTCGGGCTGACGTTCTTCTGATGGCCCGCTCGATGACACCCCGCGACGCAGGGAACGCCGCCCCATGAGCCTGCGAGTCATTCTCCGCATCCTCGGCCTGCTGCTGATGATGTTCAGCCTGACCATGCTGCCGCCGATCCTGATCTCGCTGCTGTTCGGCGACGGTCAGTGGGACGCCTTCATCATCGCCATTCTGATCACGGTGGTGACCGGGTTGGTGATGTACCTGCCCAACCGCCGGGCGCGCAAGGAGCTGCGCATTCGCGACGGCTTCCTGATCGCGGCGCTGTTCTGGAGCGTACTGGGGCTGTTCGGCTCGCTGCCGTTCATGCTCACCGGCGATGCCGCTCTGGCTCCCACCGACGCCGTGTTCGAATCCTTCTCGGGACTGACCACCACCGGCGCCACGGTGATCACCGGCATCGAGTTCCTGCCCGAGTCGGTGCTCTACTACCGCCAGCAGCTGCAGTGGTTGGGCGGCATGGGGATCGTGGTACTGGCGGTAGCGATCCTGCCGACGCTGGGGGTCGGCGGCATGGCGCTCTACCGCACCGAGATCCCGGGGCCGCTGAAGGACTCCAAGCTGACCCCGCGCATCACCGAAACCGCCAAGGCGCTTTGGTACATCTACGCCGCGCTGACGCTGACCTGCTTCCTGGCTTATCTGGCCGCCGGCATGAACTGGTTCGATGCCCTGGGTCACAGCTTCTCCACCGTGGCCATCGGCGGTTTCTCCACCTACGACGCCAGCATCGGTCACTTCGACAGCGCCGTGATCGAACTGATCTGCGTGTTCTTTCTGATCGTCTCGGCGATGAGCTTCAGCCTGCATTTCCTGGCTTGGCGGGGCAGGCAGCTCAGCCACTATCTGCACGATCCCGAGGCACGCTTCCTGCTGCTGTTCCTGTCCGGGCTGATCGTCATCGCCGTGGTGTCGCTGTGGCTGACCGGCACCTACGACACCGAGCGCGGCCTGCGTCACGGCCTGTTCCAGGCAGTCTCTATCGCCACCACCGCCGGTTTCAGTGTCGCCGACTTCTCGGCCTGGCCGGGAGCGCTACCCTTTCTGCTGTTCATGGCCGCCTTCGTCGGCGGCTGCTCCGGCTCCACCGGCGGCGGCATGAAGGTGATCCGCATCATCCTGATCCTGAAGCAGGGCATGCGCGAGGTGATGCGCCTGATCCACCCCAGCGCGGTGATCGCGGTGAAGGTGGGCAAGGTAAGCGTGCCGGACGGCATCGCCCAGGCGGTGTGGGGCTTCTTCTCGGCCTACCTGATGCTGTTCTTCCTGATGCTGGTGGGGGTGATGGCCACCGGCGTCGACCAGGTTACCGCCTGGTCCTCGGTGGCCTCGGCACTCAACAACCTGGGACCGGCCCTGGGCGAGGCTTCCGACAACTACGGCGAGCTACCGTTACTGGCCAAGTGGATCCTGGTAGTGGCGATGCTGCTCGGCCGCCTGGAGATCTTCACCGTGCTGGTGCTCTTCACGCCCGCCTTCTGGCGCAGGTAAACCCGGCGCCGAGTTTGGTTCGGGGCTCGGCTTCGTGGATAATCGAGGCTTCACTCCCTGCAACCCGAGCGTTCATGACCGACTCCCAGGATTCCGTGACCGACCCCCGCCAGGAAGGCGCCTTCAGCGGCCCCCATCGCGTCGTCGAGGTGGGAGAGACCCGCTATACCCTGCTAGGCACCGCCCACGTCTCCGCCGAGAGCGCCGAAGACGTGCGCCGCATGATCCGCTCCGGTGAATTCGATGCCGTGGCCATCGAACTGTGCGACGCCCGCCATCACAACCTCAGCAATCCGGATGCGCTGGCTCAGCAGGACCTGTTCGAGATCTTTCGTCAGGGCAAGGCGGGCATGGTCGCCGCCAACCTGGCGTTGGGCGCCTTTCAGCAGCGCGTGGCCGAGCAGTCCGGCATCGAGCCGGGCGCCGAGATGCGTGCCGCCCTGGATGAGGCCCGCGCTCACGACCTGCCGCTGCTGCTGGTCGACCGCGACGTGGGCGTGACGCTCAAGCGTATCTATCACAACGTGCCCTGGTGGCAGCGCATGTCGCTGTTCACCGGCCTGCTCGGCAGCGTGATGTCGCGCCAGGAGGTCAAGCCAGAAGAGATCGAGAGGCTGAAGGAGGGCGACGTGCTGGAGTCCACCTTCAGCGAGTTCGCCGCCGAATCGGAAGCCCTCTACACGCCTCTTATCACCGAGCGCGACCGGTACATGGTGCTGCGCCTGGCCGAGCAGGCCCCACCCGGGCGCTACCGCAACGTGCTGGTGGTGATCGGTGCCGGGCACATGAAAGGCATGGTCGAGCATCTCGAGGCCCCGCTGCCCGCTGCACCGCAAACGGAACGCGAGAGCCTGGAAGCCACTCCGCCGCCATCGAGGATCTGGCGCGCCCTACCCTGGCTGATAACGGCGCTGGTGCTGACCGGCTTCGCCATCGGCTTCTCGCGCAATACCGAGCTCGGCTGGCAGCTGGTCGGCGAATGGTTCCTGATCAACGGCGTGCTCTCGGGGCTCGCCACGCTGATCGCCCTGGCTCACCCGGTCACGGTGGTGGCCACCATGTTCGCCGCCCCGTTGACCTCGCTCAACCCCACCATCGGCGCCGGCTTCGTCGCGGCAGGGGTCGAGCTGTGGCTGCGCAAGCCCAAGGTGCGGGACTTCTCGACCCTGCGCCACGACGTCACCGAACTGAAGGGCTGGTGGCGCAACCGCGTTTCGCGCACCCTGCTGGTATTCCTCTTCGCCACGCTGGGCTCCGCCGCCGGCACCTGGGTGGCGGGCTTCCGCATCGCCGGCGCCTTGATGGGCGGGCCGGCCTAGCCGGAATCCCCTTCGTCGGGCTTTCGCTCTCTCGCTATCCTCTCTTCGCCCGAGCCGGCTTCATCGGCACGGGCGAAGGCCTCAATGACCTGCGCCACCACCTTGCGCTGCTCCACCGGCAGCGCCAGGTAGCGCTGCAGCACACGACGCTCCTCGGCACTGACCGACGCCTCCCAGGCGCCGCGGGGCTCGCTCACCCGATAGCCACCACGCTCACCGAAGCGCAACGTCTGCGGTTCGACTCCCAGCCACTCCGCCAGCACCTGCAGCTTCTCCTGCTGGGGCAGGGTTTCACCGCACAGCCAACGCCTCACGCCTTGTAGCGTGACGGGCTTGCCCCAGTAGCGCAGATTGAACTCTCGTTCGAGCACGGCAGGGCGCGGTTCGTAGCCGGCGGCACGCATGGCGGCGGCCAGACGCTCGGCAAAGGCGGTCTTTTCATTCATCGGTGGAATGTGCCGCGCCAGCCAGGGCTACAGTTGAACCAATGGTTGATGCCATCAAACAACAAATGGTTTACTTTCATTATGTCAGAGGCCCTCGTACGCCCGCCAACCATCCCGGATGGCCTGGCGCACCGCAGGGAGGACGGCAGCCACCCGCTGCCGGCGATACCACAGGGAACCCTCATGCCGGACTCGCTTGATAAGGAACTCGATGCGAGCATCTGCCCATCCGTGCCACCCATCGGGGATGCACTACAACCGCACGGCTGTCTCATCGCTTTCGACAGCGATTGGCAAAGCGTGCGCCTGGTGAGCGCCAATCTCTCATGTTTCTTCGGCGTTTCGGCCAGCGAAGCGCTCGGACGGCGCCCGGAACAGGTGCTGGGGGCCGACACCGCAACGGCTCTGGCACGAACCTTGGCCATAGGAGCCCCCGGCATGACGATCCCCTCGGGCCAAGCGGATGTGGCCTCGCGACATCTCTATGTCTCCACGCGCGTATCCGGACAACATGTCGTTATGGAAGTGGAGCCCCTGACGACAGAAAGCCACGATTTACCGGGGCTCGGTCATGCCTGGAGCACCCGCCTCGCCCGGGCCGGCAATCTCCATGAATTGCACGCCCAATTGCTGCGGGCGCTGCAGGCCCTGAGCGGCTTCGAATCCTGCACGCTGCATAGCCATGAGTATGGCGGAGATGGCATGCGGCGTGGCCAGGAAGGCATGCGCCTGGAGCCTTTTCCCAGCACCGTTGAGCATCGCATCGGCACACCCTTGATGCTGGTCGACAGTAGGGCGAAACCGGTCGAGCTGTTGGCGATACCTGGACCGCTGCCCGCCCCATCGCCCTGCTCACTGCGACTGCCTCCCCCAAGGCTGGGGGGCTGGCTGAAAGGCCGACAGGCGCGTGCGGCACTCATCCTCGCTCTGCACGGGACGACCCCGGGCCAAAGCCTGGTGGTTTGTCGGGACCGGCAACCACGCCATCTCCCCCCGCCCCTGCGCCACCTGCTGCAACAGTTGGTTCAACTGGCTGCGCTACGCGGAGCGCTACTGCACGAGAAGCGCGAAACCAAGCACCGCTACCGCCTGCTGCACGAGCGCAATACCAAACTTCAGTGGCTGGCCTACACCGATCCGTTGACCCAGGTGGCAAACCGCCATCGCATCGAGCAGGTACTCGAGGCCGAGCTGACACTGGCCAGCCGCAACGGCAAGCACATGACCCTGCTGCTGTTCGACGTCGACCATTTCAAGCCGATCAATGACACTTACGGGCATGAGGTGGGCGACCGGGTGCTGCACCAAGTGGCACGGGTGGCCCAGACGCAGTTGCGCAAGAGTGACTACTTGGGCCGCTGGGGCGGCGAGGAGTTCATCGTCGTGGTGCCCGGCTGCGACCTGGCTCGGGCTCAGGAGCTGGCCTGGCGCCTGTGTCAGGCTCTTGCCGGCTCCACCATCGAACCGGTCGGCCAGGTCACGGCCAGCTTCGGTGTTGCCGTCAGCCAGCCCGGCGACACCTCGCGCAAGCTGGTACAGCGTGCCGACCGCGCCATGTATCGCGCCAAACGGGCGGGGCGTGCCTGTGTCAGGACCCAGGAGATCGACGAGTGATGCGCGTCACTCTCCCTGGCACGCCAGCAGCCGGCGCATGGCCGCTGTCGGCTGCTCGAGCTTCTCGTAGCGTCGGCTGGCGTCGTAGCTGACGTTGAAGGCGTCGAAGTAATCGTCCAGCACTTGAGCTGCATGCTCATCGCCGCTCTGGCGCAGCAGCTCGGCGGCCACCTCGGCGGTGCATAGATGGGCCTGGGAGGCGGGCTTGCGCAGCCGATAGCGAGTCAGTCGCGTCGTCGCCAGCGGCAGCACCGGCAAGCGGTCGAGATAGGGGCTCTTGCGGAAGATGCGCCTCGCCTGGCGCCAGGTGCCGTCCAGCAGGATGAATACCGGCGTCCTGCCGCTGGCCTTGACCTCACCTACTACGGCCATGTCCACCACGCGATCGGCATAGTCCGGCTGGTCGTCTGGGAAGATCACGAAGGGGGCGAAGCGTGGGTCGTCGAGCAACGCCAGCAGGCGCTCGTCCGGCGTCGTGCGATACCAGGTGAACACCTCGGTATCCGGCAGCACGTCGCGGATCAGGCGCCCGGTATTGGTCGGCTTGAGATGCTCCAGCGGATGCGTGATCAGCCACACCCGCGCCTCGCTCTCGGCGTTGACCCGGTAAGGACAGAGGCAGTTGAGCACCGGCAGGTTGCAGCCGGGGCAGCGCTCGGTGAAGCTGCCCCGCGCCTTGAACTCGCGCCGCGGCGGGCGGGAATGACCGGTTGCGGGGTCATGGTAATGCCCGGCCTCGGGGGCTCGGGAATGCCCGGCCTCGGGGGCGCGGTCGGCAAGGTCGGCCTGGCCAGTCTCATCCAGCATCATCACGTATCCAGGGGCGGCGGGTGCGGCATTCTAGCATCCCGACGCTCACCCCAGCAGGGTTTCCTCGCGATAT
>NZ_BAEU01000050.1:0-16076 GCF_000246875.1 Halomonas sp. KM-1 | reverse complement strand
GGTGCTGCTGCTCGAGACCCTGGAGCTGGTGCCCGACTCCGCCCTGGGCGAGCTGGACCTCTACGTGCTGCCCATGGATGATGTCGCCACCACCCAGGCCATGCTGCTTGCAGAAAGGATCAGAAGCGAGCTGCCCGAGCTGCGCCTGCAGCTGCACTGCGGCGGCGGCAGCTTCAAGAGCCGGATCAAGAAGGCCGACAAGAGCGGTGCCCGCCTGGCCCTGCTGTTGGGCGAAGACGAACTGGAGGCAGGCCGCGCCACGCTGAAATTCCTGCGCGAGGAGCGCGAGCAGATGAGCCTGGACCAGGGCGCTCTGATCGACACCCTCGCCAGCATGACGGCGAGCGACGAGCGCGCCTGATCGAACCGCATATTGCAGTAAAAGGAGACCGCCCGTGGCGGAGCTGAGAACCGAAGAAGAGCAGCTGGAAGCCATCAAGCGCTGGTGGAAGGAGAACGGCACGGCGCTGATCGCCGGTGTCGCCATCGCCATTGCCGGCGTGGTCGGCTGGAACGCCTGGCAGAACCATCAGGAAAACCAGTCGGCATCGGCCTCCATGCGCTACCAGCACCTGGTCAATCTGACCGACAGCGGCGAGATCGATGAAGCCCGCAGCCTGGTCGCCGAGATCACCGACAACCACGGTCGCACTCTGTATGCCGACCTGGCGCGCTTGATCGACGCCCGCCTGGCCGTGGAGGCCGGCGACCTCGACGCCGCCCGCGCTGTGCTCGAAGGCGTGATCGAATCCAGCAACCGCGACTACGTGCAGGGCCTGGCGCGGCTGCGTCTGGCCAGACTGCAGGTGGCCGCTGGCGATGCCGAAGCCGCCCTGGACACGCTGGCGCGGGACATCCCGGCAGCCCTCGCCGCCCAGCAGGCCGACGTGCGCGGCGACGCCCTGCACAGCGTGGGACGCACCGACGAAGCCCGTCAGGCCTGGCAGGAAGCGCTTGCCGTCGCCGAACAACGCAATCAGCCGATCTATGGCGTCCAGCTCAAGCTCGACGACCTGGGCGCCGAAGAGGCCACGCTATGAAGACGACTCTCGCTCGCAAGACCACTCTCGCTCTGGTCGCCACGCTGACCCTCGGCCTGCTGGCCGGCTGCGCCAACCGCTCGGAACCGCGCTACACCCCCAAGGAGCTGCAGCGCTTCGAGGCCCGCGCCGAGCTGCGCAGCGACTGGCGCCAGCGCGTGGGGCAAGGCCTCGGCCGCGCCGTCTACCCCATTTCGCCCACTCTCGACGGTGGGGTGATCTATGCCGCCGACGAGCGCGGCCGACTCATGGCGGTGGCAGCCGACAGCGGTGAGCGGCGCTGGCAGACCGACCTCGAGGTCGGCGTATCCAGCGGTCTGACGGCGGCGGCCGGGCAGATCTATCTGGGCACCCGCAACGGCGAAGTGCTCGCGGTGAGTCAGGCCGACGGCGAGGTCACCTGGCGCTCGCGTGTCGCCAGCGAAGTACTGGCCGCGCCCCAGCCCAACCAGCAGCTCCTCGTGGTACAGAGCGTGGACGGCACCGTCACCGCGCTGGATCGGCGTACCGGTCAGGAGCGCTGGGTGTACAACACCACCGAACCGGCCCTTACCCTGCGCGGCACCGGCACCCCGTCGGTGATCGATCCGGTCACCTTCGTCGGCTTTGCCAGCGGCCGCCTGACCACGCTGGACAACCGCAGCGGTCAACCGCTGTGGGAGCGTCGTATCGCCGTACCCCGCGGACGCAGCGAAATCGACCGCATGGTCGATCTCGGCGGCCAGCCCGTGCTGACCCCCGACGGCCGGCTGTTCGTGGCCAGCTACAACGGACGCCTGACCGCCCTCGATGCGACCAGCGGTGAAACGCTGTGGGAGCGCGATCACTCCAGCTATCAGACCCCGGTGCTGGTGGGCGATCGCCTGTTCACCGTCAGCGAGGCCAGCCATGTGACGGCCTTCGACGCCCGCACCGGCGAGGAAGTGTGGCGCAACCGCGACCTCGAGGGTCGCTGGCTGACCTCTCCCGCCTTCGCCGACGGCAACCTGGTGGTGGGCGACTTCGAGGGCTACATCCACCTGATCGACATTCAGAACGGTCGCTTCACCGCGCGTACCCGGGTCGACAGTTCCGGCATCAGCGTGCGTCCGGTCACCGATTTCCGACGTCTCTACGTGCTGACCAATAACGGCCGCCTGGAGGCCCTGGAAATTACCCGATGACACCTGTGATCGCCCTGGTTGGCCGCCCCAATGTGGGCAAGTCGACGCTGTTCAACCGCCTGACCCGCAGCCGGGATGCCCTGGTGGCCGACTTCCCGGGGCTTACCCGCGACCGCAAGTACGGTAACGGCATGCTGGGTGACAAGGCCTATACGGTGATCGACACCGGCGGCATCAGCGGCGACGAGGAGGGTATCGATGCGGCCATGGCCGAGCAGTCGCTGGCCGCCATCGACGAAGCCGACATCGTGCTGTTCCTGGTCGATGCCCGCGCCGGACTGAATGTCGCCGACGAAGCGATTGCCAACCACCTGCGGGTCAACCAGAAGAAGACCTGGCTGGTGGTGAACAAGACCGACGGCCTGGAAGAGCACTCGGCCATGGCCGATTTCTGGCAGTTGGGCCTGGGCGACCCGCGTCCCATCGCTGCCGCCCACGGCCGCAACGTCACCAGCCTGATCGAGGAAGTGCTGGCGCCCTTCCCCGAGCGCGACCTGAGCATCCCGGCGGATACCGGCACCAAGGGCATCCGCATCGGCGTAATCGGCCGACCCAACGTGGGCAAGTCGACCCTGGTCAATCGCCTGCTCGGCGAAGAGCGGGTGGTGGTATTCGACGAGGCCGGCACCACCCGTGATGCCATCGAGATCCCCTTCGAGCGGCGCGGCAAGCCCTACGTGCTGATCGATACCGCCGGCGTGCGGCGGCGCAAGAACGTCAGCGAGATCGCCGAGAAGTTCTCGATCATCAAGACACTGGAGGCGATCAAGGAGTGCCATGTCGCGATCATGGTGCTCGACGCCCGCTCGGGCCTGGTGGAGCAGGATCTGCATCTGCTCGACTACGTGCTCACCACCGGGCGTGCCCTGGTGCTGGCGGTCAACAAGTGGGACGGCCTGGAGCACGAGGCCAAGGAGAAGATGCGCGCCGACATCAAGCGTCGGCTGGGCTTCGCCGACTACGCCGACCTGCACTTCATCTCGGCCCTGCACGGCACCGCCGTGGGTGACCTCTATCCCTCCATCGAGCGCGCCTTTGCCTCGGCCAACAGCCACTGGTCGACCAACCGTCTTACCACCCTGCTGCAGGATGCCGTCAGCCAGCATCCGCCGCCGCTGGTGCATGGGCGACGGATCAAGCTGCGCATGGCCCACCAGGGCGGCAGCAACCCGCCGATCATCGTGGTTCACGGCAACCAGACCGAAGCGCTGCCCGAGTCCTACAAACGCTTCCTGACCAATACGTTCCGCAAGGTGCTCAAGGTTCGCGGCACCCCGATTCGCTTCGAGTTTCGCTCTGGCAACAACCCCTTCGACCCGCTGGCCGGTGCCAGCGACCGGGAGAAAGCCAAGCAGCGCGAGCTGGGACGCACTCGGGCCGCACGCAACAAACGCCGCTGATGCCTGTCAAAGCGCCCGATCGCCAGATCGGGCGTATTGCCACCCGCTCCCTGGTCTACCCTGCTACCTACCCTTAGCTTTAGTCGTTCATCCAACAGGAGGAACCGATGTTCCTGAGTCGCGTGTCGTCGTTCTTGCTGCCGCGTCGCCGTTGGCGCCTGCTGGCCCCGCTGAGCCTGTCCTTGCTGCTTGCCGGCTGCCTGGCCCTGCCCCAGACCGGCCTTTTCGCCTTCCGCCTGGCCGTGACATCGCTGGGTGTGGAAGACGTGCGGATCGGCCCCTACTCGATCCAGGCCGGTCTCGACACCAGCGACGTGGCCTCGCTGATCGCTTCCAGCCTCGGTGCGGGCAGCCTGCCGGTGCAGGCCACCCTGGCCATGGGGCTGGCGCTGCCCGTCGGCATGCCGGCAGTGGAGATGTCGGGGTTCCGCTGGACCCTGGACGTGCCCGGCGCCGATCCGGTCAGCGGCAACTATCAGCAGGACGTGACGCTGACCTCGGGTGACGACACCCGCCTGCGCCTACCGGTGGAATTCGACGTGCTGGCCACCGACCGCCGCCGCCTGGCCCCCATGGTGGAACTGGCCACCCAACTGGCAAGCCAGGGCGAGCTGCCGGCAGGCAGTGAGCTCGCCATCACCCCGGGCAGCCTGCGCGGCCTGGGCGTGACCCTGCCCGCCGGCCTCTTTACGCCGACCCTGCGCTTTGCCGTGGGGCAGGATGGCGAGCTGACTCCCCAGCGCTGATCACTCGCCCTGCCGGCGCCCAGCTTCATGCAGCCGCCGGCGCCCGACCCACTGGCAGGCGAACTGCCAGGCTCCTCTGCCGCTGCGTCCGCCGCGCAGGGTGGCGTAGCGGATCGCCTCGGCACGCGCCTCGGCGTCCCAGTCCTTGGCGCTGCCCAGGTGCG
Source organism: Halomonas sp. KM-1 (assembly GCF_000246875.1). NCBI lineage: Bacteria > Pseudomonadati > Pseudomonadota > Gammaproteobacteria > Oceanospirillales > Halomonadaceae > Halomonas > Halomonas sp. KM-1. The sequence continues at coordinate 11,563 of NZ_BAEU01000050.1, read as the reverse complement.
TGACCCAGTGGCAACAGGCTTCCAGATAGGTGTCCTGGCTGAAGGGGTAGAAGCCCAGCCACAGGCCGAAACGGTCGGAGAGCGAGATCTTCTCCTCCACCGCATCACCGTGGTGAAGCTCCTCCCCCACCAGGCGCGAACCTTCGTTGTCGGCCATGGACTCCGGGAGCAGGTGGCGACGGTTCGATGTGGCGTAGAGCAGCACGTTCTCGGGCGGGCCGGTGAGCGCACCGTCGAGCACGCTCTTGAGCGCCTTGTAGGCGTCGTCGTGGCCCTCGAAGGAGAGGTCGTCGCAATACACCACGAAGCGCTGCGGCTGAAGGCGCAGTTGCTCGACCAGCATGGGCAGGCCAGCCAGATCGTGGCGGTCGACCTGCACCAGGCGCAGCCCCTCCGGGGCCAGACTGTTGAGCAGCGCACGAATCAACGACGACTTGCCGCTGCCGCGTGAGCCCCACAGCAGCGCATGGTTGGCCGGCAAGCCCTGTAGAAAGGCGCGGGTATTGTCGACCAGCGCCAGCTTCTGGCGCTCGATGCCCAGCAGGTCGTCGAGGGTGAGGCTATCCCGTGGCGGCACCGGCAACAAGCGGCCGCCCAGCACGCGGCGCTGCCACAGTGCAGCCACATCACGTGACCAGTCGACCTCTTGCGGGGCGGGCGGCAGCCAGTGCTCCACGTGATCCAGCAGGCGGCCAAGGCGTCTGCTCAGCTCGGCATCCATCGGTATCTCCTTGGAAGTTCCACGGTTCGTGGTTGACGTTGCGTCGTTACGGGGTATCTTGTGGCGAACCGTCACCGACGTCCAGGGTCTCAAGGGATCTGAAGAACGAGGAATCGAACATGCGCTGGATTCGTTATGCTGCCGTGGCCGCCCTGGCCCTGACCCTAACTGCTTGTACCACCTCGCCTACCGGCCGCCAGCAGCTCACGCTGGTGTCGGATGCACAGCTCAATCAGATGGGCCGCGAGGCCTTCGAGCAGTACCAGCAAGACCTGCCGGCCGCCGGCCAGGCCGAACAGCGCTATGCCCAGTGCATCGCCAATGCCCTGATCACCGTGCTGCCGGAGCGCGAGCGCGACCAGGACTGGCAGATCCGCGTGTTCGAATCGGAGCAGGCCAACGCCTTCGCCCTGCCCGGCGGCTACATGGGCATCAATACCGGCCTGCTGCGGGTTGCCCGCAACCAGGATCAGGTCGCCGCCGTGGTGGGTCACGAGATCGGCCACGTGCTGGCCCGCCACGCCAACGAGCGCGTCTCTACCCAGACCTCGACCCAGTTGGCGCTGTCGGTACTGGGGTCCGCGGCAGGCCTGCAGGGCCCTGGCGGCGAGCAGCTGATGGGTGCGCTGGGCCTCGGCGCCCAATACGGCATCATGCTGCCCTTCTCGCGTCGCCACGAAACCGAGGCCGACATCATCGGCGTGCGGCTGATGGCGGATGCCGGCTTCGACCCGCGCGCCAGCCTCGACCTGTGGGACAACATGAGCGCCGAGGGCGGCGCCCGTCCACCGGCCTGGATGTCCACTCACCCCAGCCACGGCCAGCGCACTCAGGTGCTGCAGCAGGAGATGGACGGTGCCCTGACCCGCTATGAACAGGCGCGCCAGGCGGGAAGGCAGCCTAACTGCCAGCGCCCCTAGAGAAACACCGATGTATTGCTGCGCCACCTGAAAGCCCCGTAGACGACTGGAAAACGAATGCTGAGACTAGGACTGCTGCTGTTGACCCTGCCCATCCTCGTACTGATGGGCCTCTACTTCTGGGAACTAAGCAGCGTGCGTGAATGCACCCTTATCCAGGGCGGCTACTGGGACTACCTCGACGGCGTGTGCCGCTCCACCCCGCAGCCCTTCGTGCCCTGGGTGGAACGTCAGCCCTGGCTGGTCAACGGCGGCATGCTGCTGTCGGTGGCCGGTGTGGTGCTGTGCATGGCGGGGCTCTACGTCAAGCGACGCTGACGTTGATCGACCGCGCAGGGCGCGCCCCTGCGCGGTACTCACCTGTCCAGGAGCGACCCGCTCCTACGACTCTCCCCTTCGGCTCGTTCCGCGACCGATAGCTCCAGCGCTACTCGTAGAGATAGCACGCCACCGAATGCTGATCGGCGACTTGCCGCCGCTGGGGCGAAGCCTGTGCCTGGAAGCGCACGCTAAGGGCTCCCTCTCCGCCACGCTCGATGCGGCCGGCTTCGGCCAGCGCCGGATGCTTGGCCCGCATCACTTCGATCAGCTCGCGCTCCGCGGCCTCGTCACTCCCCCCACGCACCTGCAGGTGCACGTCTAGCCCTGCCACCTCGGCGCTACCCAGATGCTCGATCTCACGCCCGGCGATTCGCCACTCGCTCAGAGCGGTGATCACATCGCGCCCTTCCCAGCCGCAGTGGGCCATGGCCCGGGGGCAGCGGGTATGGAAATGGCAGCCGTTGGGCGGCTCCACCGCGCTGGGAATCTCCCCGGCACTCTCCAAGGGCGGTTTGACCACGCTGGGGTCCGGCTCGGGACTCGCCTCCAACAGCAGTTGGGTGTAGGGGTGCTTGCGCTCGCGCACCACCTGTTCGGTAGGCCCCACCTCGACGATCTCGCCTAGGTACATGATCGCCGTGCGATCCGCCACGTAGCGGATGGTCGGCAGGTCATGGCTGACGTAGACGAAGGAGATGCCCAGTTCGTTGCGAAAGCGGTGCATCAGGTTGAGCACCCCGGCGCGGATCGAGACGTCGAGCATCGACACCGGCTCGTCAGCGACGATGAAGCGCGGCTCGAGCACGATGGCCCGGGCGATGGCGACCCGCTGGCGCTGGCCGCCGGAGAGCTCGTGGGGAAAGCGCTCGGCATACACCTCAGCCGGCTTGAGCCCGGCCCGCTCCAGCGCCTCGACCACCTTGTGCCGCAGCGCCTCGCCCTCGGCCAGGCGATGGATGATCAGCGGCTCGGCGACGATGTCGAAGATGGTGAAACGCGGGTTGAGCGTCTGGTAGGGGTCCTGAAAGATCATCTGCGCCCGACGCCGGAACGTCTTCAGCTCGCGTCCGCTGAGCTGGGCGATGTCGGCGCCCTCGAAGCGAATCTCTCCCGCGGTGACGTCGAGCAGCCGCACCAGCATCTCGCCAGTGGTGGTCTTGCCCGAGCCCGACTCGCCGGCCAGGCCCAGGATCTCACCTTCACGCAGGTCGAAGGAGATACCGTCGACGGCATGCACCTTGCGGTCCTTGTTGCGACCACGCAATCCATCGAGGAAGCCCTGTTCCACCGGAAAGTGCTTCTTGAGCTCCGCCACTTCGAGCAGCAGCGGAGAATCGGCATCCAGGTGCTCGATGGAGCCGGCGCCCTGCACCGGCTCGTTCAGGCGCTCCCCGACCACCACCCAGGTCTCGTTGAGCGCCGCCTTGACGCGGAAGGCCTCGGCCTGGTCAGGGTAGTGGCAGGCCGACTGGCGATCCGGGCCGACGCTGTGCAGTGGTGGCGTCTCACGCACGCAGCGCTCGGTGGCAAAGGGGCAGCGCTCGGCGAAGCGACAGCCGGCCGGCGGATGGAGCAGGTCGGGCGGGCTGCCGGGGATCGAGATCAGTTCGCGCTGGGCGCCCTCCAGGGTCGGGAAGGCATTGGTCAGGCCCATAGTGTAGGGATGGAACGGCGTGCCGAATACCTCCCGCACCGGCCCGGTCTCCATGATGTGGCCGCCGTACATCACCGCCACCCGATCACAGGTCTGTACCACCACCGAGATGTCGTGGGTGATGAACAAGAGCCCCATGCCGCGCTCGCGGCGCAGCTTGGAGAGCCGCGCCAGGATCTGCGCCTGGGTCACCACGTCGAGCGCGGTGGTCGGCTCGTCGGCGATGATCAGCTTCGGGTCCAGCGCCAGGGCCATGGCGATCACCGCGCGCTGCTTCATGCCACCGCTCATCTCGTGTGGGTAGGCGGAGAGCCGGCCCGGGTCGATGCCTACCGCGCGGAACAGCTCCTCGGCGTGGGCCCAGGCAGCTTTGCGGTCGATCTTGATGTGGGCACTCATCGCCTCGAGGATCTGATCGCCCACGGTGTAGACCGGGTCCAGCGCGTTCATCGCCGCCTGGGAGATCCAGGCGATCTCCTTCCAGCGCACCTTGCGCATGCTCTCTTCGTCGAGCGCCACCAGATCGCGCCCGTCGAAGTCGATGCGTCCGCGGGGCACCTCGCCGTTGGGCGGCAACAGCCGCAGCATCGCCTTGGCCGCGGTGGTCTTGCCGCAGCCGGATTCGCCCACCAGCCCCAGCGCCTCGCCGGGACGCAGGTCGAAGTGGATACCGTCCACGGCCTGGACCGGGCCCGCACCGGTGCGGTAGTGAATGGCCAGGTCCTCGACCTTCAGCAGTCGTTGATCGGTCATCGGCGTGCCCTCAAACGTGGGTTGGCGACCAGCTCCAGCGAGCGGGAGATGAAGAACACGGAGAGCACCGTGATCATGATGAACAGCCCCGGCGGCAGGTTCCACCACCAGGCGTCGCGCCAGGCACCGGAGAGCCGCGCATTGTGCAGAATGCCACCCCAGGAGATCGACTGGGGCGGCCCTAGGCCGAGGAACGAGAGCGTGGCCTCGGCGATGATCGACACCCCGACGATGATGGCCAGCTCGAGGAACACCAGCGGCATCACGTTGGGGAAGATGTGCAGATACATGATGCGCAGGTCCGAGGCACCGGCCACCCGCGCCGCCTTGACGAAGGGACGCTCGCGCAGGCTGAGCACCTGGGAGCGGATCAGCCGCGCCACGGTGCGCCAGGTGAGCAGCGACACGGCAAGGATGACGATCAGCAGGCTCGGCTCGAACAGCAGCACCAGAATCAGCGCGAAGGGCTCGAAAGGGATGCCGTACATGACGTCGACGGTACGCATCAGCACGGTCTCGGTGCGGCCGCGGAAGTAGCCGGCAATGAGCCCCACGTTGGCGCCGATCAGCACCACCAGGGCGGCGCCGATGAAGCCCACCAGCAGGGCGATGCGTGAGCCGTGGACGTTCTGGCTGTAGAGGTCGCGGCCGAGGTGATCGGTGCCGAACCAGTGCTCACCGGAAGGCGGCGCCAAGCGGTTGACGAAGCGGTCCGAGCCCAGCGCGAAGTAGTCCTCCCCGGTAACCATCAAGGCCCGCAGATGACGCTCCTCCTCGCTGGGCACTAGGCGCCACTCGTCGGCCTCGCGCTCGAATACGATACCGCTGCGCCCCACGGCGAAAGCGTGGCCCTCGTCGGTGACCCAGCCGGCGCGCATGGCGCGGGAATCCGGCGAGTCCTGACTCTGCCAGCGCTCGCCCACGGCGCTGCGCGAGAGCAGCGTGCCGCGTTCGCCGACGATCAGGCCGTGACCGCTTTCGGCCAGGTGGATGTGGTTGAGGTCACGATTGGTGGGCAGCCGCTCCAGCGAAAGGCTGTCGTCGTCCGGGTCGAGGCGCAGGGTCAGGCCGCGCTCGCCCACCATCCAGGCGCTGCCGTCCGCATCCAGCGCCACCGAGTTGAGCCTCATGCCGCGCCCCAGCGGGCTTTCCAGCGCCTCGAACTCGCCGCTGGCAACGTCCAGGCGCAGGATCGTCTCGTCGACGCCCACCAGCAGCGCCGTGGCGTCGTCGAGCCAGGTCACGCCGGTCAAGGCCACTGACACCGGTGCCTCGATGGGCAGCCACTCGCTGCCTGCGGCGGCATCGTCGAGCAGGGCGATGTTGCCACCCACGCCCACCGCCAGCGCAACACCACCGGGGGCTATGGCGACGTCGATCAGGGTCGTGGGCAGCGGGGCCTCGAGCTCGGCCCACTCGCCGTCGCGATAGCGCCAGGTGGCGCCGTCACGCCCCACGGCCAGCCCCACGCCGTCGCGATAGTCCGCCGCGTTGAGGGTGCGCTCGCCGAGCGCGGGCAGCTGTACCCAGCGCGGGCGCTCGCCGTCGACGCTGCGCGCCAGCAGCGAGCCCTCTTCGCGCTCGTTCACCGCCAGCGGCTCATGGGTGGAGAGAAACGGCGCGAACAGCGCCATGCAGATGATCGACAACAGCACCACGACGCCCACCAGGGAGAGGCGATCGCCGATCATCGCGCGCAGCGGTTCCTGCGCGCTCTTGAGTATGCGGGATCCGATCATTTGAAGCTCACCCTCGGGTCAAGCATGGTGTAGAGAATGTCCACCAGCAGGTTGAGCGTGACCACGAAGGCCGCCATCACCAGGAAACTGGCCTGGGCCAGGGGGAAGTCCGAGGTGCGCACCGAGTTGAGGATCTCGCGCCCCAGCCCCGGCCAGGAGAACACCACCTCCACCACCACCTGACCGCCGGCGGCCAGGCCCACGGTCACCGCCAGTTGAGTCACCACCGGCAGCAGCGCGTTGCGCGCGGCGTGGGCGTAGAGGATACGCCGCTCCGGCAGGCCCTTGGCGCGGGCCATCTCGATGAAGTCCTCGCCGTACACCTCGAGCATGGTGTTGCGCATGATCAGCAGCGGCGAGCCCAGGTAGTAGAGCGCTACCACCAGCGCCGGCAGGATCAGGTGGTGCAGGAAGTCGAGGGTGAAGATCTTGTCGAAGAAGCCCGTAGCCTCGTAGGGCAAGGTGCGCATGCCGCTGGTGGGCAGCCAGCCCAAGGCGATGCCGAATACCAGAATGGCGATCATGCCGGTCCAGAACATCGGCGCCGAACGGAACATCAGACCGACGAAGATGCCGGTGGTGTCGGTACGGCTGCCGCGACGCCAGGAGAGCCAGGCCCCCAGCGGCACGCCCACGGCGTAGGCCAGCAGGATCGCCGGCAACATCAGCACCATGGTGTTGCCGAGCCGTTCCCAGATGATGTCGGCCACCGGTGCGCGGTAGTGGAAGGAGTAGCCGAAATCGCCCTGCAGGATGTTGGCCAGGTAGATGAAGTACTGCTCCCAGATCGGCCGGTCGAGACCGAAGCTGGCGCGGATGCGCTCGCGCTCCTCGGGGCTCAGGCCCTCGGTGATCAGAGCGGCGGTGGGGTCGGGCAGCCCCAGGCGGAACAGGAAGAACAGCATGGTGGCGATGATGAACAGCGCCATCAGGCCGTGCAGCACACGGCGTATCAGGTAGCTTCTGCGTGACGACATGGAAGACTCGCTCTTGACGACTGGCACTCCCTCTCACCGCCTTGTGAGCGGTGAGAGGGAAACCTACGGCTCGGAAAAGGCTTACCTGACCAGGCGGCCTTCGTCGTCCCAGGAGTAACCGGCTTCCTCGAGCTCGGCCCGGGCAGCCTCCATGTCGAAGTCGAAGCGCTCGACGAAGGGGTCGTGCCAGAAGGTATTGACCGGCGCGATCACGCTGGAGCCCACCTCGCCACGACCGTCGAGCAGCACGTTGACCATGCGCTCGCGGTCGGTGGCCATGGTCAGGGCACGGCGCACGGCGCGGTCGTCGAACGGCTCGCGACGCAGGTTGTAGGTCATGTGGAAGTAGCCGAAATCGGGCACGTTGACCACGGTGAGGTGGTCCTCGCCCTCGGCCAGGCCGATCTGGCCGGGCTCCATGCGCCAGGCGGTGACGTCGATCTGGCCGGTCTGCAGGCCGGTGTAGACGCCCTCCATGTCGGCGTAGATGATGAACTCGACGCCATCCGCGGCAATCTCGTCAGCGTGGAAGTGCTCCTCGAACTTGCTCAGCGCCATGAACTCGCCGCGATCGAAGCGCTCGTGCACGAAGGGCCCGGAGCCGACGGTGGGAATCTGCGAGGGCGAGAGCGTCGAAGCGTCCTCGATCTCCTCCCACAGATGTTTGGGCAGGATCGGGATCTGCGACAGCGAGATGCTGGCAAAGGAGGCCGAAGGCTCGCTCAGGTGAAAATGCACGGTATGTTCGTCGACCTGCTCGGCCCGCTCCAGCGCGGCCAGGTAAGAGTTGAAGTAGCTGTAGTCCTGGTCGAGATAGTAGTTCCAGGTGAAGGCGACGTCCTCGGCGGTGACCGGCTCGCCGTCATGAAAGGTCATGCCCTGGCGCAGGGTGACCGCCACGGTGTTGTCGTCGACCTGATCCACCGACTCGGCGGCCCAGGGCAGCGGCTCCACATCGGCGGAGAGACGTACCAGGCGATCGTAGTAGAGGCGCATCCACTTCCAGCCCCATACCGAGGTGGACGCCAGCGGGTTGAGGTTGTCCGGCTCCTGCGGGCCGCCGATACGCAGGATGGAACGATCGCCCACCGGGCGTGCCTCCATCGGCCCCCACTCGCTGTAGAGCCCCTCGCCGGCCATGGGGTTGATGCCTTCGAAGGCATCGTGATTGAACGCTACCACCTCATCGCGATGGAACAGCACGACGAGAGGCGCGTCGGGCTTGTAGAGCTCCTGCATCTCCTGAACGATACGCTGGCGCTCGTCCATGTCGAAGGCCTGAGACTGCTGGTCGAACAGCGCGTCGAACTCCGGATTCTCGTAGCCCCCCGGGTTGTTGCCGCCGAGATTGGACTGGCGTGAATCGAGAGTGCTGAGGAAGAACTGCGGATCGAGACGGTCGGTGCGCCCGCTCCAACCGAGAATGGTCGCGTCGAAGTCCTGCTGATCGTAGAAGCGCTCCAGCGCGGTGCTGAACTCGGTGGGCTGGACGTTGACCTCGAAGCCCAGTTCGCGCCAGCGCTCGGCGATGATGAAGGCAGCTTCGTAGCGGATGGGATCGTAGGACTCGGTGGTGGTCATCAGATTGATGGAAGCGACACGCTCCTGGGCCAGCACCTGGCCACCGGCTACCATTAGCCCCACGCTCACCGCAGCGGACACGAGCTTGATGGGCACTCCGGCCCTGATCTTGTTTTTCACTGTTTTTTCCTCGGATTGTAGTTGTTATTCATGCCGGAAGCGCAGCCCGGCATGAATATCTCCAACCCAACCTAGGAAGCAGCGTTGAAGGTGTCAACCCTGCGCTTCAACGCTTGTCCTGCAGCCGCTGCCTGAGAGTGTCCCGCACCGGCCCCGTCTCCGGACGCTTGTTGCGCCATAGGAAGAACGACTCCGCGGCCTGCTCCACCAGCATGCCGAGTCCGTCGATACCCCGCGCCCCACGGGCCTCGGCCCAGCACAGGAAGACGGTGGGTTCGGCGCCGTACATCATGTCGTAGGCGCTGGCTCCAGGAGCAAAAAGCGCATCGGGCAACGGCGGCAGCTCGCCGGAAAGACTGGCACTGGTACCGTTGACCACCAGGTCAAACGGCCCCACGACCGCCTCGAAACCGCCGCCATGGATCTCGCCCAGATCGGCGAAATCCGCCGCCAGCGCCGCGGCCTTGGCCGCCGTACGGTTGGCCACCTGCACACGTGCCGGTCGCATCGCCAGCAGCGGCTCCAGCACACCACGCACCGCACCACCCGCGCCGAGCACCAGGATACGGGCCCCTTCCAGTGCCACCCCATGGTGCTGAAGATCGCGCACCAGGCCGACTCCGTCGGTGGTATCGCCATAGGTCTTGAAATCATTGCTGAGGCCGTTCTTGCCCAGCACCAGCGTATTGACCGCCCCGGCCCGCTGAGCGCGCCGGCTCAGGGTATCGCAGAGCCGGAAGGCCTCCTCCTTGAACGGCACGGTGACATTGGCGCCGCGTCCGCCCTGGGCCACGAAGCGCTGCCAGGCGCCAGCGAAGTCGTCCAATGGCGCCTCGATGGCGGTGTACTCGAGCGCCTCGCCGGTCTGCGCAGCAAAAGCGGCGTGGATCAGCGGCGACTTCGAATGCGAGATGGGATTGCCGAAGACGCAGTAGCGGTTGGTCATGAAGAGACTCCTCCCCCTGCTATTTCCCCCAGCCAGTCGCGGGGGCGCAGATACTCCCGATACAAAACCTCTTCGGCGCTACCCGGCTCGGGCGTCCAGCCATACTCCCAGCGCGCCAGCGGCGGCATCGACATCAGGATCGATTCGGTACGCCCGCCGCTCTGCAGCCCGAACAGGGTGCCGCGGTCCCACACCAGGTTGAACTCCACGTAGCGGCCGCGACGGTAGAGCTGAAACTCGCGTTCGCGCTCGCTCCAGGGGGTGTCGCGCCGGCGCCGGACAATGGGCAGGTAGGCGTCGAGGAAGGCATCCCCCACCGCGCGCTGGAAGGCAAAGCAGCTATCGAAGTCCCACTCGTTGAAGTCGTCGAAGAACAGCCCGCCCACGCCGCGGGTCTCCTCGCGGTGCTTCAGGTAGAAGTACTCGTCGCACCAGGCCTTGAAGCGCGGGTAGACCTCGGCGCCGAAAGGGGCGCAGGCGTCGCGGGCCACCCGGTGCCAGTGCACCACGTCTTCGAGCACCGGATAGTAGGGGGTGAGATCGAAGCCGCCGCCGAACCACCACACCGGCGCCTCGCCCTCCTTCTCGGCAATGAAGAAACGCACGTTGCCGTGACTGGTCGGCACGTGTGGGTTCTCGGGGTGCAGCACCCAGGAGACGCCTACCGCATGGAAGCCGCGACCGGCCAGCTGAGGCCGGGCCGCGGTGGCCGAGGGCGGCAGCCGGTCACCGTAAACGTGGGAGAAGTTGACCCCGCCCTTCTCGAACACGCGACCGTGCTCCATCACCCGGGAACGGCCGCCACCGCCGGCCTCGCGCTGCCAGCTCTCCTCGCGGAAACCGGCGCCGCCGTCCTCGGTGGCCAGGCCGTCGCACAGCCGATCCTGCAGGTCGAGCAGGTAGGACTTCACCGTTTCGAGATTGGCTCGCACCGCGTCTCTCCTCGTCGCTGACTGGTCTAAGCCTAGGCCCGCAGCACCCGGCCGCTGCGCAGGTCGCGAATGGTACTGGGCCGGTCGAGCCCACCCAGCTCGCCTTCGACGATGGCATCCAGTTCGTCGCCGAAGATCTCGCGCACCTCGGCGGCGCTCATGGCCGAGGGTTCGCTGGCCTTGTTGGCCGAGGTCGAGACGATCGGCCCACCGTAGGCCTGACACAGAGCGATGACGCCGGGATGGTCGCTGACCCGCAGTGCCACGCACTCATGGGCGCCACGTACCAGCGCATGGGTACGCCCGTTGTCCGGCACCAGCCAGGTGTTGGGCCCCGGCCAGCTGGCGACCAGCGGCGCATGCAGCTCTGGCGGCAGCCCCTCGAGCCAGGGAGCGAACTGCGCGATGGAAGCGGCGATCAGAATCAGCCCCTTGGCCGGGTCGCGCTGCTTGAGCCGCAGCAAGCGTGCCACGGCCTCGTCGTTGTCGGGATCACAGCCCAGCCCCCAGACGCCTTCGGTGGGGTAGGCAATCACACCGCCATTACGCAGCGCGGCAACGGCGGCATCCAGTGTATCGGCCACGATCATGGGGTCTCCTGCGGGTAGTGCAACCGCCGCAGCCAGGTGGCCACAGCGATGCAAGAAGGTCGATATGCTAGCACGCTCAGGCCGTCTCCGGCAGGCGCACCCAGCCGCCCGGAGCCTGGGCGGCACGGCCCTCGAGTTCGAGCTCCAACAGACGGCGCTGACAGTCGGACACGCTCAGTCCGGTCAGGTTAACCAGGGCATCGAGGGGAGACGGCGAGTCGCTCAGCCAGCGCAACAGCGGATCGGCCACACTGCCCGCCTCGGCGCCAGACGCCTGGGATGCAACCACGGGAGCCACCACGGCCGCCC
>NZ_BAEU01000051.1:0-2418 GCF_000246875.1 Halomonas sp. KM-1 | reverse complement strand
TCGTCGAGGAAGCCGCGGCCCAGGACATCGTCGCCGAGGAGGAGCCGGAAACGACCGACGTGGCGGCGCCCGCCGACCGCACCGTACTGCAGCTCACCTTCAACGAGCAGTCCTGGACCGAGATCTTCGACGCCACCAATAGCCGCGTTTTCGTCGGTCTTCAGGAACCCGGCACCACAGCGACCGTCGAAGGAGAGCCACCGTTTCGCCTGACCATCGGCAACGCCACCGGTGTCGAACTGAGCTGGGCCGGCGAGCGCGTCGACCTGCGCGCGCGCGCCGGGGCCAACAACGTCGCCCGCTTCACCCTGGGAGAGTGACATGCATTCCCCATCGCCCATCGTGCGTCGCAAGTCGCGCCAGATCCACGTCGGCAAGGTACCGGTCGGGGGCGACGCCCCCATCTCGGTGCAGAGCATGACCAACACCGACACCCTGGACGTGGCCGCCACCGTGGCCCAGATTCAGCGCCTCGAGGACGCCGGCGCCGATATCGTACGCGTCTCGGTGCCGTGCATGGATTCAGCCGAAGCCTTCGGCCGCATCAAGCAGCAGGTCAACGTACCGCTGGTGGCGGATATCCACTTCGACTACAAGATCGCCCTGCGCGTGGCCGAACTCGGCGTCGACTGCCTGCGCATCAACCCCGGCAACATCGGCAAGGAAGACCGCGTGCGCGCCGTGGTTTCCGCCGCCCGCGACAACGGCATCCCGATTCGCATCGGCGTCAATGCCGGCTCGCTGGAGAAAGAGCTGCAGCGCAAGTACGGCGAGCCCACGCCGGAGGCGCTTGTGGAGTCGGCCATGCGCCACATCGACCACCTCGACCGCCTCGACTTCCAGGAGTACAAGGTCAGCGTCAAGGCCAGTGACGTGTTCATGGCCGTGGCCGCCTATCGCCAACTGGCCAAGCTGATCGAACAGCCGCTGCACCTGGGCATCACCGAGGCCGGCGGCCTGCGCTCGGGTACCGTCAAGTCGTCGATCGGCCTCGGTATGCTGTTGATGGACGGCATCGGCGATACCATCCGCGTCTCCCTGGCCGCCGACCCGGTGGAAGAAATCAAGGTCGGCTACGACATGCTCAAGAGCCTGCGCCTGCGCAGCAAGGGTATCAACTTCATCGCCTGCCCCAGCTGCTCGCGCCAGAATTTCGACGTCATCGGCACCATGAACGCCCTCGAAGAGCGCCTGGAAGATATCATGACACCGCTCGACGTCTCGGTGATCGGCTGTGTGGTGAACGGCCCCGGCGAAGCCAAGGAGAGTGATATCGGCCTGACCGGCGGCACTCCCAACAACCTGATCTACATCGACGGCAAGCCCGCCACCAAACTGACCAACGACCATCTGGTCGACGACCTGGAGCGCCTGATTCGCGAGAAGGTGCGCGAGAAGGAACAGGCCGAAAAGGATCTGATCGCCCGCGGGGCCTGATCCGCCGTTGACCATCAAGGAGCCATCGTTGAGCAAGTCCGACAGCAGCAAGAAGAAGATCCAGGCCATCCGCGGCATGAACGACCTATTGCCGGACCGGTCCGCCCTGTGGCAGTACTTCGAAGGCAAGGTACAGGCGCTTACCCAGCGCTACGGCTACGCCGAGATCCGCACGCCCATCGTCGAGCAGACCGCACTGTTCGCCCGCTCCATCGGCGAGGTCACCGATATCGTCGAGAAGGAGATGTACACCTTCGAGGATCGTAATGGCGACAGCCTGACCCTGCGCCCCGAAGGCACGGCCAGCTGCGTGCGCGCCGCCATGGAACACGGCCTGCTGCACAACCAGACCCAGCGGCTGTGGTACCAGGGCCCGATGTTCCGTCACGAGCGTCCACAGAAGGGTCGCTACCGCCAGTTCCATCAGGTCGGCGTGGAAGCCTTCGGTCTGGAAGGTCCGGACATCGATGCCGAGGTGATTCTGCTCTCCGCCCGCCTGTGGCGGGAGCTGGGTCTCAGCGATCACGTCACTCTGGAGCTCAACTCGCTGGGCTCCAGCGAGGCGCGCGCCGCCTATCGCGACAAGCTGGTGGCCTATTTCGAGCAGCACCGCGACCAGCTCGACGAGGACTCCCTGCGCCGTCTGACCAGCAACCCGCTGCGTATCCTCGACTCCAAGAACCCGGACATGGCGCCGATGCTGGCCGATGCGCCCAAGCTGATGGATCATCTCGACGACGCCTCGCGGGAGCACTTCGAGGGCCTCACCGCCCTGCTCCAGGCTGCTGGCATCGACTACGTGATCAATCCGCGCCTGGTGCGCGGCCTCGACTACTACGGCCGCACCGTGTTCGAGTGGACCACCACGGCGCTCGGCAGCCAGGGTACCGTGTGTGCCGGCGGCCGCTACGACGGCCTGGTCGAGCAGCTCGGCGGCAAGCCGACCCCCGCGGTAGGCTTCGCCATGGGCATCGAACGGCT
>NZ_BAEU01000052.1:0-35302 GCF_000246875.1 Halomonas sp. KM-1 | reverse complement strand
ATATCGCGAGGCATTGACGGTGTACATGGGTAGCGTCCTGGGCCGGGCCGGCGGCGCCTGCCGCCGGCCGCGGCATCGAGCGGGTTCGTTACTGGCGCATGCGGCGGGCCGCGGCGTCCAGCGCTTCGCGAGGCGACTGGCGACCGCTGCCGATGTTCTGCAGCGCCGGCTCCATGGCGGCCCAGAAGGCGCCCATCTCAGGAATGTTGGGCATCGGCATGCCGAGCTCGGCGTTCTCGAGGGTGGCGGCAATGTTGGGGTCGCGCTCCAGCTCCTGCTGGTAGGCGATGTGGGCCACCGCTCCCAGGGTGCCGTCGCTATTGAAGGTGCGCATGCCCTCCTCGACGAGCAGGTAGTTCTCGAGGAACTCCACGGCCAGGAAATCGTTGGGCGAGGCGGTGTTGATCATCGCCGCCATCACGCCGAACATCGGCCTGGCGCGCTCCTCGCCCACCCTGGGCAGCAGCGCCACGCCGTAGTCGATGCCGCTCTGCTCCAGATTGCTCCAGGCCCAGGGGCCGCTGATCATGGTGGCCACCTCGCCGCGATTGAAGCGCGTATCCATGATGCTGTAGTCGGTGCCCCGCGGCAGCACGCCGCTCTCGATCAGTTCTACCAAAAGCTCGGCGCCCTGGATGGCGCCCTCGTTGTTGACCCCGATGTCGTCGACATCGAAACCCTCCTCGGTCTGGCGGAAGGGGTAGCCGCCGTTGGCCGCCAGCAGCGTCCAGCCGTAGTAGGGCTCGCCGTAGTCGAACAGGATCGCCTTCTTGCCCTGCTCGGTGAGTTCGGCGTCGAGCTCGGCCAGCTCGGCGAAGCTCTGCGGTGGCGTTTCGATCAACGCCTTGTTGTAGATCAGCCCCAGCGCCTCCACCGAGATCGGATAGCCGTAGTGCTCGCCGTTCCACAGGGTGGCGTCCCAGGTGAAGTCGAAGTAGCGCTCGCGGAAGTCGCGCGTGGGCGAAACGGGTGCCAGCAGCCCGCTCTGCGCCCATTCGCCGATGCGGTCGTGAGCCCAGATCACGATGTCCGGCCCCTGGCCGCTGCCGGCGGCCTGCTGGAAGCGATCAGTGAGATTGTCGGGATTGACGATCCGTACCTCGATGCCGGTGTCGTCGGCGAACTGGCGAGCCACCTCACGGATGCCGTCGTAGCCCTTGTTATCGCCCATCCAGATCGTCAGGCGGTCACCGTCGAAGGCGTGGGCGGAGAAAGCCAGGCCGCTACCGAGTGCAGCCAGCAAAGTAAAGCTCACACCGTGGCGTGTCCAAGGCATGGGAGAACCTCCAGGTTGTTGTTATCGGCGCCGGAGCCGTTGCGGCACGGCGATAGCGAGCATCCAGCCTCGCCAATCGCGGCGCAGTCGTCCTCCTCCCCGGGGGGGCGTAGCGGTGGCGTATGGGTGGGGCGTAGCGATCGGCGTGGCGGGAGTATTGCGAAGATCAGCACGGGCGGCCTGGAGATGCCGCCCGCGGGGAGTCACTCGATGGCTGCCTATTCGGCATCGAAACCGTGCTGGGCCAGCCAGTCGCGCAGGAAGGCGATCTCCTCCTCCTGGGCCTCGATGACCTCACGTGCGAGATCGCGAATCGCCTCGTCCTCGCCGTGCATCAGCACGACGTTGGCCATGTCGATGGCCCCCTGGTGATGCGGGATCATGCCGCGGGCGAAATCGGCGTCGGGGTTGCCGGTGAACTCGATCGACATGTCCTCGTGCATGCGCCGATTGATCTCACGGTATGCCTGCACGGCCTCATTGTCTGTATGCTCGTCGGGCTCATGAACGTGGTCGTGGTGGTCCTCCTCGTCCTGTGCTTCGTCCTCGTCGCCATTGATCTCGTCGCCATTGATCTCATCGCCATTGATCTCATCGCCATTGACCTCGTCGCCGTTGGCCTCGTCGTCATCGACATCGTCATCGTCGCCATTGGCCGCTTCATTCTCGTCGTCGATCTCAGCGTCCTGCTGCGGCTCGGCCTGGTCGATCTGCTGCTGGGCCTGGGCCTCCTCTTCCGCCGCCAAGGCCGGGGCGGCCAGCAGGGCACTGCCGGCCAGAACGACGGCCAGTGCCGACCAGGTACGTACTGTGAGGATGTGCGACATGCTGCTCTCCTTTACCATGTGAGTCGTACGAGTACGATAGAACCAAGCGCCGTGCAGTGCGTTGCAGCGGCGCATCAGGAAACAATTCATTACCGAGACTACCATGGACTGGAATCCTGCCTTGATCTGGCTGGCCATCGCCCTGCTGCTGGGCTTGGCCGAACTCTCCTCCGGCGGCCTGGTGCTGCTGTCGCTGGGCGTGGCTGCCGCGCTGACCTCGGCGCTGGCCGCGCTGGGCCTTACGCTGCCCTGGCAGCTGCTCGCCATGGGCGTGTTCTCGGGCATTCTCATCCCGCTCGCCGTCAAGGTGATCCGCCCGTGGTTCTCGCCCAGAGGGGTGGCCTACGGCACCACCGGCACGGGGGTGGAGAAAGGCCACACCTACAATACGCTCAAGCGCGACTTCGACGGCGCCAGCGGGGTCAAGATCAACGGTGATTTCTATCGCCTGCGGGTCGCCGAGACCGGTGAGACCGAGCTGCCCGAGGGTTCGCTGGTGATCTTTCAGCACTTCGACGGCACCACCGCCGTCGTCAGCCACGTTCAAACATAGCGCCACTCGCATGACCTTTGCGGAGCCCCTTCCGGCCCCGTCCCTACGCAACTGCAAGGAGTGAAAGTGAATATGGATCTTCCCATCAACCCGGGGCTGCTGATCGCCCTCATCGTCGTCGTCATCGGCATCCTGATCATCGCCAAGGGGCTGGTGATCGTACGCCAGTCGGAAGTGATGGTGATCGAGCGCCTGGGCTCGTTCAACCGCCTGCTGGAGAGCGGCATCAACATCATCATTCCGTTCATCGAGCAGCCCCGCGCCATCACCATGATCCGCTACCAGAAGCGCGGCGAGGAGTACTTCCCCATCACGACCAACGAGGCGAGGATCGACCGCCGGGAAACGGTGATGGATTTCCCCGGCCAGCCGGTGGTGACCACCGATAACGTCACCGTGCGCATCAATGGGGCGCTCTATTATCAGATCATCGATCCGCGCCGTGCCGTCTATGAAATAGAGAACATGAGCCAGGCGGTGGAAGTGCTGGCCAAGACCACCCTGCGCTCGGTGGTGGGCAAGATGGAGCTCGATAAACTGTTCGAGTCCCGCGCCGAGGTCAACAACGAAATCCAGGCCGCCATGGAGGAGCCCGCTTCAAAGTGGGGGGTGAAGATCTCACGGGTCGAGGTACAGGACATCGCCATGCCCGAAGAGGTCGAAACCGCCATGCGCCTGCAGATGGCCGCCGAACGCAAGCGCCGCGCCACCGTGACCGAAGCCGAGGGCGAGAAGGCCGCCGCCATCGCCAAGGCCCAGGGTCAGCGCGAATCGGCAATCCTCAATGCCCAGGGCGACAAGGAGTCGGCCATTCTGCGCGCCCAGGGCGAGCAGGAGTCGATCAAGCTGGTGCTGAGCGCCATCGGCGACAGCGACGAGCACAAGCGCACCGTGGTGGGTTATCTGCTCGGCCAGAGCTACATCAAGGCGCTGCCGACCATGGCCCAGGAGGGCGAGCGGGTATTCGTGCCCTACGAATCCTCCGCCCTGCTCGGCTCCATGGGCATGTTCCGCGAAATGGCCGGCTCACCGGAAGACACCGTGGCGCAGCACCTGCGCAGCGGCGAGCGCCAGAGCGGCTTTCGCAGCGGCATCGTCGGCGGAGCGGCCAGCAGTTAATGATTGAAGCCTGGGCATCGGCTGTCAGGCCGATGCTCAGGCACCTTTCCGCAACAGCAACGGGTCCCCGACAGCGACTGGCGATCAGGCAGGAGCATCGTGGGCCGATATGCGTTAAAATACGGGCATCGGCAAATTCGAGGTAACCCACATGACCAAGGTATCCCTCAAGACCAAGCAGGACTATTTTGCCAAGGTCAAGCAGCATAACTATGCGGCTAGCCTGCGCCTGGAAGGGTTCAGCGCTCCCGATGCGCCGTATGCACCGCCCAGCAAGTCCGCCACGCTGGAAAAATATCGCCAGCGTTGAGCGTGGCCATCAGCCGCTGTCATGGACAAGTACGGCGTCGGCCAGGATCCCTACTGTTACGACGGTACCAACGTTTTCACGAACCTCCTCGAGATTCGTGACGATGCAATCCTGCAGGAAGCCGAACGCGAGCTGACGATCATTGCAGCCGACGGGATTCCTTTCACTCCCCCGCCCTACGATTTCGACTATCTCAAGACGCTGCACAGGCAGCTCTTCCGTGACCTTTATCCTTGGGCCGGCGAGATTCGTACCATCGACATTTCCAAAGGCGATACGCGCTTTTGTCATTGCGACCGCATTGAGCCGGAAGCCAAAAAACTGTTCGCCCAGTTGGTACGAGCCGCCTGGTACACAGGCCTGGAACGTGACGAATTGATAGTTGCCACCGCCGAGTTCTACGGCGATCTCAATGTCCTACACCCCTTTCGGGATGGCAACGGCAGGGCGCAGCGCATTCTCTTCGAGCATCTGATCATCAATTGCGGCTACGAGATTTCCTGGGCCGGGCTGGATCGGGACGAGTGGATTCGAGCCAACATCGCGGCTTACCACTGCGATTACGACCCCATGGTCGCGGTTTTCAGGCAGTGTATCGGCGCGCCGCTTACCGAATGACGAAGCCAGCTCAGTCGCTTGCAGGTAGCCCACCAAACCTCGCCAGCTGCATTTCCTGCAGCCGGCTGAGGGTGCGCCGGAAGGCGAAGGCCAGGTAGCCATCGGTGTAGAGTTCGTCCATGGCGACTTCGGCTTCGATGTGGAGCGGCACGCGGCGGTCGTAGCACTCGTCGACCAGGGCGATGAAGCGGCGCACGCCATCGTCGCGCCGGGACAGCGGAGGCAGCTCCCGCTCTCCGGCTTCGACACGCTCGGCGCCGTCCTCGGTGCCACGGGCGATACGCCTCGCGGCGGCAACATCGCTCAGCCGCGGCACTTCGCTGAGCAGCACATGGTCGAACTCGTCGGCCAGGGCGATAAAGTCGAGCGCGGCCAGCGGCTGCTCGCACAGCTCGGCATAGCGACACCACACCACTCGCCGACTGCGCCGCTCCACTGCGATGCGGCGGTGGCCCAGCTCGATGGGCTCACGGCTCGTCGGCAGCCCTTCGCTCAGGCGCGCGAAAACGCTGGTGAGGGCGCTCGGCCGGCCGGGCTCGGCCACCCAATAGCGCTGGCATGCCCGACCGGGGCGCAGGCGATGATCGAAGCCGCCGTCCAGCTCCACCACCTCCAGGTAACGCTCGATGGCGGCAATGGCCGGCAGGAAGCGCTCGCGGTTGAAGCCGTCGGCATAGAGCTGGCTCGGCGCCTGGTTGGAGGTGCCCACCAGCACCACGCCATGCTCGAAGATCGCCTGCAACAGGCGTCCGAGCAGCATGGCATCGGCGATGTCGCTGACGAATAGCTCATCGAGGCAGAGCACGCGCACCTCGGCCGCCAGCTCCCGCGCCAGCGCGGAGAGAGGATCGGCGGTACCGCTGAGCTGGAACTGGCGCTGGTGCACCCAGCGCATGAAGTGATGGAAGTGCAGGCGCCGGGAAGGCACCCGCAGGTGGCGGTGGAAACCGTCCATCAGCCAGGTCTTGCCGCGCCCCACCGGTCCCCACAGGTAGACGCCGGCCACGGCCCTGCGCTGCTCCGCGGCACCCTCATCATGCAGCGTCTGGAAACAGGCATCGAGCCGTGCCGCAGCGCTCTGCTGGGCCGCGTCCGGCGCAAAACCTTGGCGTTCTACCGCCTCGCGATAGAGCGTCAGCGGCGAGGCGGCGGTCATGCCTCCAACTGGCGCCACATGATGGTGACCGCTTCGCCCCGGTAGTTCAGCTCCTCAAGGTCCTGCCAGCCTAGGCGGCGATAGAGCCCCTGTTGATCGGGGGTATAGAGGTAGAACTGGCTGAAACCGCTGTCCACGGCTTCCTCCTCGACGCGGCGAATCAGCCGGGCGGCGATGCCCTGCCCACGCCACTCCGGCAGCACGAACACCGAGGCCAGCCAGGGGGTGAGGTCGGGCCGGCTGTCCATGTCCTCGGCCAACAGGGCCGCCGTACCTACCGGCCGATTGCCGTGCATGGCCACGAACACCGAGGGCACGCCGCCTTCCCCGCACTCGCGACGAAAGGCCTCGCGGTAGGAGTCGGCGGTGCTACCCGGATGCAAGTGGCCCCATTCGGCGAAGGTCCAGCTTGCCACCGTATCAACGTGGTCCGACTCGGGGATCAAACGGACGAGGGTGATGTCGCGCATGCCGATTTCCTTATCCATTGCAAAAGCACAGGTCTGGCTAACCCAGTTGGAAGGGATAGACCGATCCAATTTGCAGGATGCGGGTCAGCTCGTCCAGTGCAGTGAGGGTCTCGTCGGCCAGCTGCGGGTCGGCCAGGTCGTCCGGGGCCAGGCGGTCGCGGTAGTGACGCCCGACCCAGGCGGTGAGTTCGCCATAGAGATCATCGCTGAGCAGCACGCGGCCGGTCAGCGCGGCGCGCTCCTCGGCGGAGAGCACCACCCGCAAGCGCAGGCAGGCGGGACCGCCGCCGTTGCGCATGCTCTGCTTGACGTCCTTGACGATCACTTCACCGATGGGATTGTGGCCGGCCAGCAGCAGGTCCTGGATGGTGCGCCACACCGCCTCGCGCTCCTGGCACTCGCCGGGCACCACCAGGGTCATGCTGCCGTCGGGGTTGCTCAGCAGCTGCGAATTGAACAGGTAGGAGGCCACGGCGTCCTCCATGCTCACCGCCTCGCTGGGCACGCGCACCGGGATCAGGGGCGTGGTCATCTTGGCGCGTAGCTCATCGAGCGTGGCCTGCTCGTCGAGGAAGGCCATCTCGTGGTAGAGCAGCACCGGCCCGTTGCCCACCGCGATCACGTCGTTGTGGAACACGCCGGCATCGATGGCCTCGGGGTGCTGCTGGGCGAATACCGTCTGCGCCGCGGCCAGACCATGCTGACGCGCCACCGCCTGGCTCGCTTCCAATGTTTGGCGCGCGGGGAAGCGCTTGGGCTCGCGACTTTCACCAGACCCGCCACCGAAGGATTGGCGGCCGTAGACGTAGAGGTGAACGCCGGCCTCGCCGTGTTCGCCGCACAGCCGCGTATGGTTGGCCGCGCCCTCGTCGGAGAAGGCCGGTGTGGCCGGCAGCGCCGGGTGATGGGCGAAGTGCGCCTCATGGCGGAAGATCGCCGCCAGCACGCGGCCGGTGGTCTCCGGCTCCAGATAGCGATGGAAGCTCGACTGCAGATTGGCAGGGGTGAAGTGCACGCGGCCGTCCGCGGCGTCGCGGCTCGGGGTCACCGTGGCGGCGTTGGCCGTCCACATGCTCGAGGCCGAGCACACCGCGCGCAGCACCTGGGGCGCCTCCTTGGCCGCCCGCGCCAGCACCTCGCGATTGCTGCCAGAAAAGCCTAGCGAGCGCAGCGCGCCGAGGTCGGGGCGCTGCTGGGGCGGCAGCACGCCCTGGGCGTAGCCGGCGTCCATCAGCGCCTTCATCTTGGCCAGGCCCTGCAGCGCCGCCTCGCGGGGGTTGGAGACCAACCCACCGTGGCGCATCGAGGCCACGTTGCCGTGGGCCAGCCCTGAGTAGTTGTGGGTGGGCCCCACCAGGCCGTCGAAGTTGACTTCCCGGTAGTCGGCGTTCGTCGTTTGGCTCATAACACCACTCCGGGCGGCAGGTTGTCGGGCAGGGTCAGGGTCTCGGCTTCCATGGAGGCCACCGGGTAGGCGCAGTAGTCGGCGGCGTAATAGGCACTGGGGCGATGGTTGCCGCTGATGCCCACGCCGCCGAAGGGCGCGTCGCCGGAGGCGCCGGTGGTCTGGCGGTTCCAGTTGACGATGCCGGCGCGAATGCGCAGCAGGAAGTCATCCCAGTCGGCGCGCTCACCGCCAATCAGGCCGGCGGCCAGGCCATAGCGGGTATCGTTGGCCAGGTGCAGGGCTTCGTCCCAGTCGCGATAGCGGTAGACCTTGAGCAGCGGGCCGAAGTGTTCCTCGTCGGGCACGTCGAGCCCGGTGACGTCGATCAGCGCCGGCGACAGCAGACTGGTACCCTCCTCCAGGCACTCCATGCGCGCCAGCACCACACCACCCAGTGTTTCCAACTCGTCCTGAGCCTTGAGCAGCCCCTGGGCCGCCTCCTGGCTGACCAGACCGCCGTAGAACGGCGCCGGCTCCTCGAACTGCCCCGCCACCCGCAGGCGGGCGATGGCGTCGACCAGGGCGTCGAGCAGGTGATCGCCGACCTGCCCCTCGGGCACGATCAGGCGCCGCGCGCAGGTGCAGCGCTGGCCACCGGAGAGGAACGCCGACTGCAGGATGGTCAGCACCGTGGCGTCCTGGTCATGGACATCCTTGACCACCAGCGGGTTGTTACCGCCGAGCTCCAGCGCCAGGATCTTCTCCATCTGGTCGGCGAAATGGCGGTTGAGCAGGCCGCCCACGCGGGCGCTGCCGGTGAACAGCAGGCCGTCGATGCCCGGATGCGAGGAGAGCGCCTGCCCCACCGGTGCGGCCCCCTGCACCAGGTTGATGACCCCGGCGGGCAGGCCCGCCTCCTGCCAGCACTGCAGGGTCAGATCGGCGGTCAGCGGGGTCTGCTCGCTGGGCTTGAACACCACGGTGTTGCCGGCCAGAAGCGCCGGCACCATGTGGCCGTTGGGCAGGTGGCCGGGGAAGTTGTAGGGGCCGAACACGGCCATCACGCCATGCGGGCGATGGCGCAGCACGGCGGTGGTGTCGCCGAGGTCGCGGCTGCGCTCGCCGGTGCGCTCCTGATAGGCGCGCGCGGAGATCGCCACCTTGCCGATCATGGCGCCCACTTCGGTACGCGCCTCCCACAGCGGCTTGCCGGTCTCGCCGGCGATGGCCCGAGCCAGATCCTCGCGGTGGGTCTCGAGCACCTCGCGAAAGCGTTCCACCACGCTCAAGCGCTCGGCGAAGCCCAGCCGGGCCCAGCCCGGAAAGGCGCCGCGGGCGGCTTCCACCGCTGCCGCTACCTGGCTGTCGCTGGCCGCCGCACCCTGCCACAGGGTCTCGCCGGAGACCGGATCGCGTTTGGTGAAGCCAATGGCATCGCCCGGCTGCCAGCGCCCGCCGATCATCAGCTGTTGCATTGCGTTCATGATGTCTCCTCGGTATCCAGGACGCGCAGGGAGTCGCCGGCCGACACGCCCAGCCGCTGCGCCTCCGCCTCGTTCAGGGTGAGGGTGCCCTCCTCATCGGGAGCACAGGCCACCCAGGCGGCGCGGAAGTCGGCCATGGTCGTGCTGGCTGCCAGCCAGCGAGGCCGGGCGGGGGGCGTGTCGCTGCCGCTGCGGATCTCCACCCGGCAGCAGCGCGACTTGCGCACCGCGCGTACGTCGTCGATATAGGCTTCCACCGTCGGCCCACCGTCGAAGATGTCGATGTAGCCCTCCCAACGCAGGCCTTCCTTCTTGAGCATGGCCAGCGCCGGACGCGTGTCGTGATGCACCTGGCCGATGCAGGCCCGCGCCTCGTCGGAGAGAAACGGCGTGTAGATCGGGAACTTGGGCATCAGCTCGCCGATGAAGCTCTTCTGCCCCAGCCCGGTGAGGCGGTCGGCCTCGTCGAAGTCTAAGGGGAAGAAGTGGCTGCCCAGGCACTCCCAGAACGGGCTCTTGCCGCGCTCGTCGAACACCCCACGCATCTCCGCCAGCACCTTGTCGGGGAACTGGTCGCGGAACTCGGCCATGAACAACCAGCGCACCATCGACAGCAGCGCGCCGTTGCGCTGATGCTGACGCTCCTTGCCACGGAAGCCGGGGCGCAGGAACAGCGAGGCCACCTCGGCATCGCCGGTGTGGTCGGAGCTGAGGAACAGGGTGTCGATAGTACGGTGCAGGTCGAGCTGCACCGAGGAGTGGGCCAACGTACCCAGGCGGTAGTGATAGAACGGCACCTCGCGACCCACCTGACCCTCGATGGCGCAGCAGCCCGCCAGCTCGCCGCTCTCCTCGTCTTCCAGCACGAAGAAATAGTTGCGCCGGTCGGCCGGGGTGCGCTGCTCGAAGGCGGCCACTGCGGCGGCGATCTTGGCCGCCAGGAACTCGCGGTTGTCGGGCAGCGAGGTGAAGCCGACCCCGGTCTCACGGGCGATCTTCTGCAGTTCGTCCAGGTCGCCCTCGGCAATCGGTCGAATACGCATCACAGCTCCCCCTCGTCGAAGCCCGCTTCCTCTTCGCCGTTGGACGGCAGCGTCAGCGGTGCAGCGAGCACCGCCCGCCCCTCCTCCACGCCGAGCAGCTCGGCGTGCTCCGGCGAGAGCATCAGCTGGCCGGTGGGCGACAGCGCATAGCGCGCCACCACGCAGCGGAAGTCGGCCAGGCGCTGGTTGGCGACCATCGCCGGCTCGGCGTCCGGCAGGGCGTGGGCCGGGCGTACCCGTACCGGGTGCCAGGCGGCATGGCGGAAGGTATGCAGACGATTGCGCTCGCCCTTGATCACCGGCCCCGCGTCGAACAGATCGACGTGACGCGAGCGCATGAAGCCCTCGGCCAGCATCTCGGCCATGGCCGCCTCGTGGGCGGGGTGCTCGCGACCAATGGCGGCCCGCGCCTGGGGAGTGAGCAGCGCCAGATAGAGCGGGAACTGCGGCATCACCTCGGCGATGAAGCTCTTCGAGCGCACCCCGGCCAGGTAGTTGATGTCGTGATAGTCGCGCACGAAGAAGTGGCGCCCCACGCTGTTCCAGAACGGCGATTCGCCCTGCTCGTCGAGATAGCCCGGGAACGCCATCGCCAACACCTCGGCGAAGCGCTCCGGGTACTGGGCGATGAACATCAGCCGCGAGCGGCGCAGCAGGCTCTCGGCGCTGGTGCCGCGATAGCGCGGGTCCAGCGACAGCGCGCACAGCTGAGTGGTCTCGGACACCTCATGGGAGAGCGAGAGGGTCTGCACCTCGCGGCGCACGTTGAGCTGCTGCGAGGCGTGGATCAGGGTTTCCTGGCGGTAGGTGTAGTAGGCCTCCCGCGCGCCGGCCTCGGCGCGCAGGGTGGCGGTACCTACGACCTCGTCGCGTTCGAGATCCTCGAGCACGAAGGTGTAGTGTTCGTCGCCGGGAAAGTCCACCTCGCGCCCGAACGACTGCCGCGAGCGGGCGATGCGCTCCTCGAGGCGGTCGCGGTGGGCCGGCAGGTTGGTCAGGCTCGGCGTGGCCAAGCCCGCCAGCCGCTCCAGGGCCGGCAGGTCGGCCGGCCGAACGGGGCGTACGACCATCATGGCGGGATCTCCTGGTCGATTGGCGGTGTCGCGCATGGCTCGGCCAGCCTTCACCCGGCCGCCACCAGCCGCTCGATGGCACGCTCCAGCCGCGCCATGCCCTCGGCGATGTCGGCTTCGGGAATTACCAGCGACGGCGCCATGCGCAGCACGTTGGGCCCGGCGATCAGCGCCATCAGCCCTTCTTCGATGGCCAGCGGCAGGATGTCCTTGGCCCGGTCCTTGTATTCCGGCGTCATTTCGGCGCCGATCAACAGCCCCATGCCGCGGATCTCCTTGAACACCCCGTGCTTGCGGTTGATCGCCTCGAGATGCTCGCGGAACAGGTCATGCC
The DNA here is from genome assembly GCF_000246875.1 of Halomonas sp. KM-1. Lineage (NCBI taxonomy): Bacteria > Pseudomonadati > Pseudomonadota > Gammaproteobacteria > Oceanospirillales > Halomonadaceae > Halomonas > Halomonas sp. KM-1. The sequence continues at coordinate 23,652 of NZ_BAEU01000052.1, read as the reverse complement.
GCTGCTTGACGCCGCCGAGCACTTCCGGCGTGTCGATGTGCTCCACCGCGGCCAGAGCCACGGCCGAAGCCAGGGCGTTGCCGCCGTAAGTGGAGCCGTGGGTGCCGATGGCCAGTGCCGGGGCGACCCGGTCGGTGGTGAGCATGGCGCCGATGGGGAAGCCTCCGCCCAGGGCCTTGGCGCTGGTGAGGATGTCCGGCTCGATGCCGTACTCCATGTAGGCGTAGAGCGAGCCGGTACGGCCCACGCCGGTCTGCACCTCGTCGAAGATCAGCAGCGCATCGTGGGCATCGCACAGATCGCGCAGGCCCTGCAGGAACTCCTGAGTGGCCGGCGTGATGCCGCCCTCGCCCTGCATCGGCTCGACCATCACCGCGCAGGTGTCGTCGTTGATCAGGTCGCGCACGCTGTCGAGATTGTTGAACTCGCCGTGGACGATGCCGCCCGGCACCGGACCGAAGCCCTGGGAGTACTTGGGCTGACCGCCGACGCTGACGGTGAAGAAGGTGCGGCCGTGGAAGGACTGGTAGAACGAGACGATGCGATGCTTGTGCTCGCCGAAGTTGTCATGCGCCCAGCGCCGCGCCAGCTTCAGCGCTGCCTCGTTGGCCTCGCCGCCGGAGGAGCAGAAGTAGGCCTTGTCGGCGAAGGTGCGCTCTACCAGGGTCTTGGCCAGCTTGAGCGAGGGCTCGTTGGTGTAGACGTTGGAGAGGTGCCAGAGCTTGTTGCCCTGCTCGGTGAGCGCCTTGACCAGCACCGGATGGCAGTGGCCCAGGGAGTTCACGGCGATGCCACCGGCGAAATCGATGTATTCGCGCCCTTCCTGGTCCCACAGTCGGCTGCCCTCGCCGCGCACCGGAATGACCTTCTGGGGGGAGTAGTTGGGCACCATGTACTGGTCGAAGTCGGCGCGGGTCGGGGTATGGCTCATCTCGGTCTCCATTCCTGCAAAAGAGTGATAGCAACGCAGCGATGTCATCCGAGTATAAGGAGCGACGCGCCGGCCGGCTTTCAGCAATGGGACCGCGACTTGTAGATAAAGGCTTAAAGACGTTCTTCGCGCGGGGTAACCCCGAAATGGTTACGGTAGGCGGTGGAGAAGTGAGCGGGCGAGGAGAAGCCCGTCTTCATGGCGATCTCGCCGGCGGGAAGGTCGCTTTCGCGCAGCAGGCGCCGCGCCTCTTTCAGGCGTAGATCAAGGTAGTAGCGGCCGGGTACCGCTTGCAGGTACTTCTTGAACAGCCGCTCGAGCTGACGCCGCGAGATACCCAGATGCTCGGCCAGCTCGTGGGTGGTGAGCGGCTCTTCGATGTTGGCCTCCATCAGCATCACGGCGTCCACCAGCGGCGCCGGCGCGTGCCCCAGCCGGGCGCGCAGCGGCACCTGCTGCGGCTCGTCGGCCATACGCACCCGCTCCAGCACGAAGTGCTCCGAGACCCGTTCGGCCAGCTCGCTGCCGTGGTGGGAGGCGATCAGGGTCATCATCATGTCCATCGCCGCCGTACCGCCGCCACAGGTGAGGCGGTCACGGTCGATCTCGAACAGCTGCTGGGTCAGTCGCACGCGGGGATAGTCGCGGGTGAAGGCGGCGAAGCGCTGCCAGGGCAGCGTGGCGCGGTAGCCATCCAGCACGCCGGCGCGCGCCAGCAGCTCGGTGCCACCGCCCACCCCCACCAGCACCACGCCGCTGCGCCCCAACAGACGCAGCTGACCCGGCAACGCACTGTCATGCATGACCGGCAATGGGCTCGGCGCGCAGACGATCAGCATGTCCAGTTCGGTCGAAGCGTGTTCGAAGGGAGTACAGGCCGCCTGACTGAGGTCGGCCATGCTGGCAACCTCCCCACCGCCCGGGGAGAACGCCTGCAGGCGATAGAGACGCTGGCCGGCCAACTGATTGACCACCACCAGCGGCTCCAGAGCGCAGGCTTGGGCGAGCAGCGAGAACCCCGGCAGCGTCAACACGCCGACCCAGCGGGCGGCGTTCATGGCGAAGGTAGAGGTGGGGGTATCGGGCATTGCGCAGCGCCGTGTGCCGAAACGAAGGAGAAATGGTACTCCATCGGCAGCGTTGGCAATACCGCACGTTATACGCCCGTTGACGAAGTCCACCGCGGCAGCGCCACGGTGGCCTTCGGTTCACATCGGCAACCGCCAGATCAGAGCCAGAACGCCGACACCAGCCGATAAATCAGGAAAAGCCCCGTGGCCACGGCCACGGCCAACACCAGCCAGTGCCAGCCCTTGGCCGGCCGCTTGGCTTCGGGCTGCTCCTCATCGGGCTCGAGATGCTCGAAGTCCTCGGGCATCCTCACTTCCTTGAGATGCTCGTACTCTTCTTGCGGCGTCTTGCTCTCCCGGGTGTCCATGAGGCACCTCCTTCGATACTGGATTTGCCCGCCGAATCGCGTTCCGTCGCAGCGGGCCTACAAAGTGACGACATCGAACTGAACGTCAGGGTTCACGTCGGCGTCGTAATCGACGTCGTCACGCTCGAACCCGAACAGCTTCAGGAAGTCGTGCTTGTAACCAGCATAGTCGGTGATTTGGAACAGGTTTTCGGTCGTCACTTGAGGCCACAGATCCTTGCACGCCTGCTGCACGTCGTCGCGCAGCTCCCAGTCGTCCAGACGCAGGCGGCCGGCCTCGTCGGTGGTGAGCTCACCCTCCTGCCCTTGAGATGTGTAGAGTCGCTCGCCGAACAGGCGGTTGAGCTGCTCGATGGTGCCCTCGTGCAGGCCCTTCTCCTTCATCACCTTGTAGACCATGGCGATGTAGAGCGGCATGACCGGAATCGCGGCGCTGGCCTGGGTCACCACCGACTTGAGTACCGCCACGTTGGCACCACCGCCGGTGGCCTTGAGCCTGGCGTCGAGCTCACCGGCGGCGCGATCGAGATCCTCCTTGGCCTTGCCCAGGGCGCCGTGCCAGTAGATCGGCCAGGTGATCTCGGTGCCGATGTAGCTGAACGCCACGCTGCGGGCGCCGGGAGCCAGCACGCCGGCCTTGTCCAGGGCATCGATCCACAGTTCCCAGTCTTCACCGCCCATCACCGCCTTGGTGTCCTCGATCTCCTGCTCGGTGGCGGGCTCGACCTCGGCCTCGATGATGGTGTCCTTGTTGGTGTCGATGGCGGTGGCGCGGTAGGTCTCACCGATCGGCTTGAGGCTGGAGCGCTTCAGCTCGCCTGAGTCGGGCAGCTTGCGCACCGGCGAGGCCAGCGAATAGACCACCAGATCGATCTGGCCCAGGTCCTGCTTGATCAGCTCGATGGCCTTCTCGCGCGCCTCATGGGAGAAGGCATCGCCATTGATCGACTTGCTGTAGAGCCCTGCGGCCTTGGCGAACTTGTCGAAGGCGGCGGCGTTGTACCAGCCGGCGGTGCCGGGCTTCTTCTCGCTGCCGGGCTTCTCGAAGAACACACCCAGGGTGTCGGCGCCGTAGCCGAAGGCCGCGGTGATGCGCGCCGCCAGGCCATAGCCGCTGGAGGCCCCCACCACCAGTACCTTCTTCGGCCCGTTGGCCTTGTCGAGCTGGCGGGCGCGGGTGGTCTCGATCTGCTCGAGCACGTTCTTCTCGCAGCCGAGCGGATGGGTGGTGGTACAGATGAAACCGCGAACCTTGGGTTTGATGATCACGACAGACCTCGTTATTGGTGTTACGACGCCGCTCGGGACGCCGATTCGATACGAATGGACAGTGGCGACATTCTAGCGGCCACGCATGCGTCTGTCCGCACTTGAGCGCCGCGGACTCCTGGGGCACGATGCAACCCGGTGCCATGACATGGCAGGAGGTGAACATGAACGCACAAGCACTGGTGGATGAGCGCGGGGAGCTGTGGCTGGCGCTGGCTCCGCTGTGGCTGGACCGCGAGCCCAGCGAACGCGAGTTCGCCCGTATGGTGGCGGTGATAGAGCGCCACGAGCTGACGCTGCACGAGCTGGAGTGGATCTTTCGCCTGGAGTTGGCACCGGTGATGTCGCGCAACCAGATGTCGATCGCCGGGCGCTGGCGCGATTTCGACGACTATCAGTTGATGCAGCAGCTGGTGGCCCACAACCTCAAGCTCAAGGGCTGGCGACGCAAGAGCTGGGCGCTGTTCTCGGGGCTGACCACCATGATGACCCGCCATCGCTGGAACGAGCTGATCGCCCGGGTGATGATGGAGCGAGGCGAGTCACCGCACCCGTGAATTGGAACGGAAGTCCTCATCCAGTGCCTGCTCCAGCGCACGTTCGAGCTCCGACCCGCTGTCGCGGGGCGAGAAGCGCCGCAACACCCGGCCGTCCCGCGCCACCAGAAACTTGGTGAAGTTCCACTTGACCATGCCGGTGCCCATCACTCCCGGTGCCTGTCGCTTGAGCTCGACGAACAGCGGATGAGCGCCGCGACCGTTGACCTTGACCTTCTCCATCACCGGAAAGGTCACCCCGTACTGACTGGAACTGAAGGCGCAGAAGTCCAGCGCCGTTTCCGGCGACTGACGCGCGAACTGATTGCAGGGAAAGGCCAATACGGTAAAGCCACGGTCGCGATGGCTGCGATAGAGGTGCTCCAGCTCGCCGAGCTGGGGCGTGTAACCGCAGCGGCTGGCCACGTTCACAATCAGCAGCACCTGCCCTTGCAGGGCACGCAGGTTGAAGGGCTCGCCGCGGAAGGTACGGCACTCGTGTTCGTGGATGGCCATGTCTGCCTGCCTCGCTGTCACCTTTCCCACGCCACGTTTTACACGTAGCACCTCTCAGCGTATCGCGGCAACCTTTCGATGGGGTTTGCCCAGCGAGGCTTCGTTCGCGCGCCGGCTCCAAGCCTACCGGGAAGCGGCAAGCAGGTCACGCCCAGTGCGCGTTGACCGACCCGGAGCGACTGGCCATGCTGCAAGAACGAGGCACGACGGCGCCCAAGGAGAGCCTGCATGCGCGATAACGCCCCTCGCAGCCGACTGGCCACTCATGAGGTGGTCAACCAACCCGACACGCCCGGCGACAGCGACCTGTTGGCCAGCGATCTGCCACTGCGTGAGGCGCTGGAGCGCGAAGCCCCCGCTTGGGTCAGCGAACGTCTGGCAGCGCTGGGACGTGCAGCCGGCAGCCGGCATGTGCAGGTACTTGGCGAACAGGCCAACCGCCACCCACCGGAGCTGGCTCTGTTCGACCGCCACGGCCGGCGGCTGGACGAGGTGTGCTATCACCCCGCCTACCACGAGCTGATGCACCTGGCCATCGACAACGGCTGGCATGCCGTGGCCTGGCAGGAGGAGGGCCGCGGCGGGCATCAGGCCCATATCGCCGCGCTCTACCTGCTGACCCAGGCCGAGCCCGGCTTCTGCTGCCCGGTAACCATGACCCACGCCGCCATGCCGGTGCTGCGCCGCAGCCCCGACATCGAAGCGGCATGGGCGCCGGGGCTGATGGCCAACGCCTACGACCCACGCCCGCTTCCCGCCTGTCAAAAGCACGGACTCACCTTCGGCATGGCCATGACCGAGAAACAGGGCGGCAGCGACGTGCGCCGCAACACCACCCGCGCCGAGTGCAACGGCGAGGGCTGGCGGCTCACCGGCCACAAGTGGTTCTGCAGCGCGCCGATGTCCGACGCCTTCCTCACCCTGGCCCAGACCGATGCAGGACTGACCTGCTTTCTGGCACCGCGCTTCACGCCGGACGGCGAGCGCAACGCCATCGAGATCCAGCGTCTCAAGGAGAAGTGCGGCAACCGCGCCAACGCCTCCGCCGAGATCGAGTATCGCAGCGCCTGGGCAACGCTCGTTGGCGAACCGGGCCGTGGGGTGGCCACCATCATCGACATGGTGCAGCAGACCCGGCTCGATGCCGCTACCGCCCCGGTAGGCATGATGCGCCAGGCCTTGGCCGAGGCGTGGCGCCACGTGCGTGATCGCCACGCCTTCGGCCACCTGCTGGCCGAACAGCCGCTGATGCAGGCGGTGATTGCCGATCTGGCACTGGAAGTGGAAGCCGGCGTGGCGCTGGTCATGCGCGCCGCGCGCGCCTTCGACGGTGACGCTCGCGGCGAAGCGCACGAGACGGCCCTGGCCCGGGTGCTGCCCACCCTGGCCAAGTACTGGCACAACAAGCGCGGGCCCGGCTTCATGGCCGAGGCCATGGAGTGCCTGGGCGGCATCGGCTATGTCGAGGAGGCGCCGCTGGCCAGGCTCTATCGCGAGGCGCCGGTGAATTCGATCTGGGAGGGTTCAGGCAACGTGATCTGCCTGGATCTGCTGCGGGTGCTGGCGCGCCACCCTGAGTCGGTCGCCGCCCTGCGGGTCGAACTGCGCGCCGCCCAGGGCCTGCAACAGGACCTCGATCTGGCTCTGGCAGCGCTCGAGCACGAACTGACGCTACCCGGCGAGACGCTGGAGCCCCGCGCCCGCTGGCTGACCCAGCGTCTGGCACAGGGCCTGCAAGCTGCGTTGCTGCTGCGTCATGCACCGGCCGAGGTGGCCGAGACCTTCTGTCGCTCGCGCCTCGGCGTGGAAGCCAGCCCCGCCTATGGCGTACTGCCGGCCGATTCGCCGCTGGCGGCGATTCTGGCGCGAATCGACGACTGATCGGATGCCAACCGCGGAATTTCCTCGGCCGGTACCGGCCGAGACAGGCCGAAGCCCTGCACGTGGGTGCAGCCGAAGCGGGCCAGGGTCGGCAGGCAGTCGAGCTCCTCGACCCCTTCCGCCACCACGCGGATGCCGAGGCGCCGGCCAAGCAGGGCGATGGCCTCGACGATGGCGGCATCCTGAACGTCCCGCTGCACGTCTCGGACAAAACTGCGGTCGATCTTCAGCTCGCTGATGGGCAGCATCTGTAAGCGAGAGAGTGAAGAGAAGCCGACACCGAAGTCGTCCACCGCCACCTCCATGCCGCTGAGGTGCAGCCGCGCGGCGACCTCCGAGCCCAGCAGTTCATCGTCCATGGCCGCCGTCTCGGTGATCTCGAGCACCACCAACGGCGAATCTGCCGGAGACAACTGACGCGTCAACGCCGGCAGTTGGGCCTCCATCAGGTCATCGGCGGTGACGTTGACCGAAATCGACAACAGCACGCCCTGCTCACGCCAGCGCCGAGCATCGAGCAGCGCCCGCTCGAGTACATGACAGGTGAGCCGGCGGCTCTGGCCGGCCGTGAGCATGGGCAGGAAGCTGGCCGGGCCGATCAGCCCGATCTCGGGATGCGTCCAGCGTACCAGGGCCTCGACTCCGCTCAGGCGTCCGGTCGCCAGTTCGAACTGCGGTTGGTAATGCACGGTGAGCTCGTGGCGCTGCAGCGCCGACTCCAGCTCATCGGCGGAGAAGAAGGGGCTGTCCTCGGGCACGATGGCCGGCTTGCAGCCGGGGCGCAGCCGATCCAGGCGCTGCCTGAGTTCGGCCAGGCGCATCGGCTTGTCCAGCGAGCCGAGCATCTGCAGCCCCAGGGTCTGACCGACCCGCTCGGCAATGCGTGAAATCTTGCGCTCGACGCCACCCAACAGCAGCACCCAGCCGGCGAAGTGCTGCTGCGCCAGCAAGCGCAACAGCTCGATGCCGTCCGGGTCGCCGAATTCGAGCCCCATGATTACCAGCTGTGGGGCACACTCATCGAGCTCCGCCAGCAGCGCATCGGCGCGCCGATAGCAACGACTCTCGAGGCCCAGGACATGTAACTGGAGGGAGAGGACCGCGACCACATCCGGGTCCTCGTCGAGCACCATGGCCAGCGCCCGCTCTTCTTCCACCTCGGAGAAAACGTTCATCAGGGGGACTCGTTCTCGAATTATTCTGAGACTACCATCATCCCTGATGAACAGCCGGTTCACTTCTCAACGCAATCCACCCAACACGCCCCACTCAGCACGCAAGCCACCCAACCGAGCGCACCCGCTCAGCCGAGAGGACCCGCCACCACTCGCAGTGCGAGCGCCAGCAGCATCACGCCGGTGATGCGATGGATCCAGTGTGCCCGTGCCTGCAGCCAGGGCAGCACGCGTGAATGGGTCAATGACACTGCCACCAGCACGTACCAACCGCCATCGATGATCATCGCCGTGAGCACGATGACCGCCTTGGCGGTCACGGACATGTCCGGCGTGACGAACTGGCTGAGCAAGGCCACGAAGAACAGGATCAACTTGGGATTGCCCAGTGCGACCAGCATGCCTTCGCGCGCTGCCTGACGGCGGGTGGTCGCCACGCCGGCGGCTTCGAGCGCCGCCGCCCTGCCGGCGCGCAGCGCCTTGATACCAAGCCAGGCCAGATAGGCCGCGCCGGCCCAGGTGATAGCCTGGAACAGGGTGGGGAAGCGCACGATCAGCGCGCCCAGCCCCAGCACCGTGAGCAGAGCATAGAAGCCCACCCCCATGGCATGGGACAGCGCCGCCACGATACCGGGTGCACGCCCACCACCGAGGGTATGGCGCAGCACCAATGCCAGGCTCGGACCCGGCGACATCGCGCCCATGGCGCACACGGCCACCAGCGACATCCATAGGGAAAGCGGCACTCCCCAGCTCCTCTTCGACGTTACGGTATCAATGGCGATACCACCTCAACGGTGGAACTGCCCCTCGCGCTCGGGTTGCCACAGGATCGCGTCGATGCGCAGCTGCGCCTTGCCGCCGCCAGGCAGCGGCCACTCGATCTCGTCGCCAATACGCAGACCGATGAGTCCGGCGCCAATGGGCGCCATCACCGAGATGCCGTCTTCGGTCGTGGCCAGCGCATGGGGATAGACCAGCGTGCGTATCATCTGACGGTTACGTGTCAGATCGGTGAACTGCACCTGGCTGTTCATGCTGACCACATCTTCCGGAATGTCTTCCGGGTCAATCACCTCGCCGCGCTCGAGCTCCTCTTCGAGGCAGTCGGCCACGAAGCGGTCCTTGTCGTCGGCCTGATCGATCAGGCGCTGCAGCCGCTCTGCGTCCAGGCGGTTGATGATGATGGGGGGACGAGATGACATACAACCTCCTTGGCACCGGCAGCGCCCCTTTTGGGATTGATGGCTGCCGGCCATGCAACGAAAACAGCCCTTCGCCCGATGGGAGAAGGACTGTGACTCTAACTATGGTAAGCCTAAGCCCGATGAAAGTCAGGCCCGGCCAAGACCTTCGCGAGGGATCAACCGCCCGGTCGGCGCCCCGACGTGGCCAGCACCACGACACCCACCGCGGCCAACGCCATGCCCACGAACGCCGCCGGGTTCCACGCCTGCCAGCCATACAGCGCCGTTGCCAGCCCGAGCGCCACCAGCACCCAGGCAAATGTCTTCACACCCATTCCGCAGTCCTCAGCTCCGAGTATAGGCCTCAGCATGCAGCGGATAGGGAGGTACATCAAGGAAAGTGCAAATATCGGGATTAAGCTGCTGGCATGCTGCTCGCTGGCTCGGATGAATCTTCTTCAAGCGCAAGTCGAAAGGCCCAAAACGCAAAAACAGCCGCCCATAAGCGACTGTTTCAATAGCTATTCTTTGATGGTACCGGCGGTCGGACTCGAACCGACAAGCACTTGCGTGCGGCGGATTTTGAATCCGCTGCGTCTACCAATTCCGCCACGCCGGCAGCGCCGAGCATTATACGTGGCCGGTGCGGCAGGTCAATCGCCAGGCCTGACGCGAGAGTCGTTTTTCGGTATCCTTGCCGGCTGTTTGCGGCTGCCCGGCAGCCGCTCGTTTCGACCATCTGCGGACCAACCTGCATGCAGCGCGCCGACTTCCATTATGAGCTTCCCGAGGAGCTGATCGCCCGCTATCCGTCCGAGCGGCGCAGCGACTGTCGCCTGCTGTGCGTGGACGGCCAGAGCGGTGAGCTGGCCCATCGTCGCTTCACCAACCTGCTGGAGCTGCTCGAGCCCGGCGATCTGCTGGTGTTCAACGACACCCGGGTGATCCCGGCGCGGCTGCACGGCCACAAGGACAGCGGCGGCAAGGTGGAGATGCTGCTGGAGCGCCCGCTGGACGCCCACCGAGGGCTGGCCCACATCCGCTCGAGCAAGTCGCCCAAGCCGGGCACCGAGCTGATCTTCGAGGGCGACGTACGCGCGGTGGTCGAGGGCCGCCACGAGGCGCTGTTCGAGCTGCGCTTTCTCGGCGAGACGCCGCTGATCGAGCTGCTGGAGCGCCACGGCCATATGCCGCTGCCGCCCTACATCGACCGCGCCGACGAGCTCGCCGATCGCGACCGCTACCAGACCGTCTATGCCCGTCGCGACGGCGCCGTGGCCGCTCCCACGGCCGGGCTGCACTTCGACGAACCGCTGCTGGAACGCCTGGCGGCGAAGGGAGTCGAAAGTGCCTTCGTCACCCTGCACGTGGGCGCCGGCACCTTCCAGCCGGTGCGCGCCGACGATATCCGCGAGCACAAGATGCACAGCGAGTGGATCGAGGTGAACGAAGCGGCCTGCGCCAAGGTGCGCACCGCCCAGGCCGCCGGACGCCGGGTGATCGCGGTGGGCACCACCAGCGTGCGCTGCCTGGAGAGTGCCTGCGCCAAGAGCGCCGACGGCGCCATCGCTCCTTACAGCGGCGAGACCGACATCTATATCTATCCCGGCTACGAGTGGCGCTGCGTGGACAACCTGATCACCAACTTCCACCTGCCCGAGTCGACCCTGCTGATGCTGGTCTCCTCGTTCGCCGGCTACGAGACGATCATGGCGGCCTATCGCGAGGCCGTGGCCGAGCGCTATGCCTTCTTCAGCTACGGCGACGCCATGCTGTTGAGCCGCAAGCACTCCTGAGCCGAAACGTTTCTGAACCCAAAGAATGGCTGATCCGCAAGACGACCACCGAACCGACGTCTTGCAGTAGAGAAGAGAACTCCATGCGCAACGAATGCTTCATGTCCTTCGAGCGGCTGGCCAGCGACGGCCGGGCGCGTCGCGGGCGCCTCACCTTCCCCCGCGGCACGGTGGAAACGCCGGCCTTCATGCCGGTGGGCACCTACGGCACGGTCAAGGGCATGACGCCCAAATCGGTGGAAGAGATCGGCGCCGAGATCATCCTCGGCAATACCTTCCACCTGTGGCTGCGCCCGGGCACCGAGGTGATCGAGGCCCACGGCGACCTGCACGACTTCGCCCAGTGGCACAAGCCGATCCTCACCGATTCCGGCGGCTTCCAGGTCTTCTCGCTGGGCGAGATGCGCAAGATCACCGAGCAGGGCGTGCACTTCCGCTCGCCGGTGGATGGCGCCAAGGTGTTCATGGGCCCCGAGGAGTCGATGGCGGTGCAGCGTTCGCTGGGCTCCGACGTGGTGATGATCTTCGACGAGTGCACCCCCTACCCGGCCACCGAGAAGGAAGCCGAGGTTTCCATGGAGCGCTCGCTGCGCTGGGCCAAGCGCTCCCGCGATGCCCATGGCGACTCGCCCTCGGCGCTGTTCGGCATCATCCAGGGCGGCATGTACCCGGAGCTGCGCCGTCGCTCGCTGGAAGGGCTGATGGAGATCGGCTTCGACGGCCTGGCCATCGGCGGGCTCTCCGTGGGCGAGCCCAAGGAAGAGATGATCAAGGTGCTGAACTATTTGCCCGACTGGATGCCCGAAGAGTATCCCCGCTACCTGATGGGCGTGGGCAAGCCCGAGGACCTGGTGGAGGGCGTTCGCCGTGGCGTCGACATGTTCGACTGCGTGATGCCTACCCGCAACGCGCGCAACGGCCACCTGTTCACCGCAGAGGGCACGATCAAGATCCGCAACGCCAAGCACCGCCATGACACTCGCCCGCTGGAAGACGACTGCGACTGCTATACCTGCCAGAACTTCTCCCGCAGCTACCTGCACCACCTGGACCGCTGCGGCGAAATGCTCGGCTCGATGCTCAATACCATCCACAACTTGCGCTATTATCAGCGCCTGATGGCTGGTTTGCGCGGTGCCATCGAAGCGGGTACATTGGCTGACTTCGTGGCAGGCTACTATGCGCAGCGGGGGCTGCCGGTACCTGACGCACCGGATTGAACGACCGACCGCTGGCACCAGCTCGAAGGCGCCAGCGGCCGGCGGCAACACGCTCACTCGCGACTTAACTTACCTCAGGAGATACGCTTCTCATGCTGGATTTCTTCATCTCTCCGGCCATGGCTCAGGATGCCGGTGCCGCAGGCGGCGGCATGGCCCAGATCATCATGCTGGTCGGTTTCGTGCTGATCTTCTACTTCCTGCTGTGGCGCCCCCAGTCCAAGCGGGCCAAGCAGCATCGCGAACTGGTCGGCGGCCTGTCCAAGGGCGACGAGGTGGTGATCGGTGGCGGTCTGGTAGGACGCATCACCAAGGTGAGCGACGAGTTCATCACCCTGGAAGTGGCCGACAACACCGAAGTCAACGTACAGAAAAATGCCGTGGCCAACGTGCTGCCCAAGGGCACCATCAAGTCCATCTGACGTCGACGCTCCTCGCCCTTGCCGTTGGCTCTGCCCGAGCCGGGTAACGGCGGGGGTCGCCTGGCGGCCGGGTGTTCCCTTCTCGATCGGAAGCGAACATGCGGCCGCGCTGCCGTCCCGTAGCCTTCTTTACGCAACCTAGGCAGGGCTCCCATGCTCAACCGTTATCCCTTGTGGAAGTATCTGCTGATACTCATCGTGCTCATTGGCGGCGTCGTCTACTCGCTGCCCAATCTGTACCCCGAAGATCCGGCCGTGCAGATCAGCAGCGTTCAGGGCGACACCACCCTGGATGAAGCGCAGCTCGAGCGCATCCAGCAGACGCTTCGCGATGCCGGCATCGGCATCAAGGCCGTGGAGCGCGACGACACCAGCGTGCTGGTCCGCCTCGACGATGCCGACCACCAGCTGCGCACGCGCGACCTGTTGACCGATCAGCTCGGCGACGACTTCGTGGTGGCGCTGAACCTGGCCGAATCCACCCCGGGCTGGCTGCAGAACCTTGCCGCTTCGCCCATGACCCTGGGGCTCGACCTGCGTGGCGGCGTGCACTTCCTGCTCGAGGTCGACATGGACGCTGCCGTGACCCAGCGCCTCGAGGTCAATGCCAGCGCCATGCGCGAGCAGTTGCGTAGCGAACGCATCCGCTACCGCGGCACCGACATCGACGACCGCACACTGACGATCACCTTCACCAACGACGAAGACCGCGACACGGCACGCCGGCTGATCAGTCGCGAGTTTCGCGATTTCGACTTCGCCAGCGAGCAGGACGGCCGCGCTTCGCTGCTGGTAATGACGCTGACCGACCAGGCGGTGAACGAGATCCAGGACTACGCCATCAACCAGAACCTCACCACCCTGCGTAACCGGGTGGACGAGCTGGGCGTGGCGGAACCGCTGGTGCAGCGCCAAGGGCCGGACCGGATCGTGGTCGAGCTGCCCGGCGTGCAGGACACCGTGGCCGCCAAGCGCGTGGTGGGCGCCACCGCCAACTTGGAGTTCCGCCTCGAGGCGCGCCCGGACACACCGGACGCCGAGACCGAAAGCTTCGCCTTTCGCAACAACCCGAACCGCACCGCCGACCTGATGCGTGACGTGATCATCACCGGCGACAGCGTTTCCAGCGCCCAGCGCAGCTTCGACGAGAACGGTCGCCCCCAGGTCAACATCAACCTGGACGGCACCGGCGGCACGCTGATGAACCGCGCCACCCGCACCAACATCGGGCGCAACATGGCGGTGCTGTTCATCGAGCACAAGACGCGTGACCGGGTGGTGATGGAGGATGGCGAAGAGGTCACCGTGCGCGAGCCCTATACCGAGCGCGGCCTGATCAGCCTGGCCACCATCCAGAGCGCGCTGGGCAACAGCTTCCGCATCACCGGGCTCGACTCGCCCACCGAGGCAGGCGAGCTGGCCCTGCTGCTGCGCTCCGGCTCGCTGGCGGCACCGATCTACTTCGTCCAGGAACGCACCATCGGTCCGAGCCTGGGGGCGGAGAACATTGCCCGCGGGGTGATGTCGGTGCAGATCGGCCTGGTACTGGTCGTGCTGTTCATGCTGATCCGCTACAAGGTGTTCGGCGTCTTCGCCAACGTGGCACTGGCGTTGAACCTGACCCTGCTGATCGCAGCCATGTCACTGCTCGGCGCCACCCTGACGCTGCCGGGTATCGCCGGTATCGTGCTGACGCTGGGCATGGCGGTAGACGCCAACGTACTGATATTCGAGCGAATACGCGAAGAGCTGCGCAACGGACTGTCGATACAGCAGGCCATTCATGCCGGTTACGAACGCGCCTTCAGCTCGATCGTCGACGCCAACATCACCACCCTGCTGGTGGCGGTCATCCTGTTCTCGATCGGCACCGGCCCGGTCAGGGGCTTCGCCGTGACCCTGTCGCTGGGGATCATCACCTCGCTGTTCACCGCCCTGCTGGTGACCCGTGCGATGGTGAACCTCACTTACGGCGGCAAACCGGTCAAGAAGCTCTGGATCTAAGGCTCACCAACTTGAGGTGGTTATGAAAACCCTCGTCAATCGACAGTTCGACTTCATGGGCAAGCGCCGTGTCGCCTTTGCGATCTCGGCAGTGCTGCTCGTGGCGTCGATCGTCTCGCTGCTGTTTCAGCAGCTCAACCTGGGGTTGGACTTCACCGGCGGCACCCTGGTCGAAGTCCGCTATACCGTGGCCCCATCGCTGGACGCCATCCGCCAGGTGCTCGAACAGGCCGGCTTCCGCGATGTTTCGGTGCAGACCTTCGGCGCCTCCACCGAGGTGCTGATCCGCCTGCAGCAGGCATTCGAACCCGATGTCGGCGAGCAGGTCGTTGCCCTGCTGCGCGCCGATGGCGACACCGTCGAGCTGGTGCGCGCCGAGTTCGTCGGCGCCCAGGTGGGCGAGCAGTTGCGCGACCAGAGCGGCCTGGGGCTGCTGGTGGCCCTAGGCGTGGTCATGCTCTACGTTGCCTTCCGCTTCCAGTACAAGTTCGCCATCGGCGCCGTGCTGGCCCTGTTCCACGACGTCATCATCGTGGTCGGCATCTTCTCGCTGTTCCAGTTCGACTTCGACCTCACGGTGATGGCAGCCCTGCTGGCGGTGATCGGCTACTCGCTCAACGACACCATCGTCGTCTACGACCGTATTCGCGAGACGATACGCACCTCGCGCATCGACGACATGCCGGCGATCTTCAACGAAGCGATCAACCTCACCCTGTCACGCACGCTGGCGACGTCTGGTACCACCTTGCTGGTGCTGATGGCGCTGCTGCTGCTGGGTGGAGACATGATCCACTACTTCTCCATCGCGCTGATCCTCGGTGTGGTCGTGGGTACCTTCTCCTCCATCTACGTGGCGGCCGCCCTGCTGCTCGCCGTGAAGCTGGAGCGCAAGGACCTGATTCCGCCAAAGAAGGAGGAGCACGAAGAAGAGGAACAGCTGCCCTAGGAAAGACACCATAGCGTGCTGCGCTCGGTATCTAGGGCGCCTTTCCTTTTTGGCTTTGCAACGCAAACCGCCCCCGCAGCAGTGCTGCGGGGGCGGTTTCGTTTCGGGCTGTGTCGCCGCTCAGAAATGCGGCTTGAGCTGCTGTACCAGGGCCTTGAACAGGCGCGGGCCGGCAGCCATCAGTTGGCCCTTGGCTTCGACACTCGGCTGGCCATCCGGGGTGCCCATCAGCGCACCGGCTTCCTTTAACAGCAGGCTGCCGACCAGGCGATCCTGCTCCTCCAGCCCGAGCACGAAAGCGGCGTCGACGCGGCCGGCGGCCAGCTCGGCCATATCGAGCAGGCCACTGCCGGTGGCAAGCTGTATCTCGACCTGCGGGCCGAGCTGCTGAACCAGGGTCAGGTAAGCGGGAAGATGACGCGAGCGATGATCGCTCTCGGGCAGACTCATGGCGATCCGAGTGCCGAGTATCGCACTGGACTTGGGCACACGAATACGCTTGCCGTTGTGCTGAGAACCGCGACCACGGCTGGTCAGGTATTCGTCGTCGCTATAGGGGCAGATCACCACCGCATGCTCCGGGCGACCCTTCACCAGGCACACCACCGACAGGGCAAAACCGCTGCCGGCCACGCCCAGGCTTGAGTAGCCATGGAAGGGCTCGATGCGCCATTCGATGTCCCGCCCTTCGCCTTCGCCGGCGCGGTGAGGGGTGAAACGACCGCTGACCCCGTGCTGGGGATAGCCGCGGTTGAGCTGACGAACGATCAGCGTCTCGGCGTTGCGGGCAGTATCCTCGAGCAGGCGCTCGATACTGTGTTCTTCGTGAGCGTTCTCGATGCGCTCACGAATGCGCAAGAACTGTTCGGCGGCGCTGCGCGTGGCGCGCAGGGCGAATTGGACCATCGGATGCATGATCGGGCCTTGGAGCGTCGGTGATGTTAAAGAACAGGCTAGTTCGAACGTAGATCCCGGGTCGAACGGGGAGCTCGGTCGAACGCGTGGCGCGCATCCTAGCAGAATCGCCCGGCATGCGCCATTGCTGCCGGCAGGCGTGGTAGACTCGGCGGTTCGCAGTTTCTCTCGTACGGCAAAGGCAGCCCCGCATGCTAGAGCGCATTCGTATCGTGCTGATCGGCACCAGTCATCCCGGCAATGTCGGCGCCACCGCCCGCGCCATGCACAACATGGGGCTTGGCGACCTGACCCTAGTCTCACCGCGCTGCGAGCCGCTGACCAGCGAGAGCATCTCCCGCGCCTCGGGAGCCGACCATATCGTGCATGCCGCCCGGGTCGTCGAAACCCTGGAGGAAGCCGTCGCCGACTGCACCCTGGCGGTGGGAGCCAGCGCCCGCTCACGCACCCTGCCCTGGCCGATGATCACCCCGCGCGCGCTGGGAGAACGGCTGCCGGCCGAACTCGCCGGCCCTGAATCGCGGGTGGCACTGGTCTTCGGCCGCGAGGACAGCGGGCTCTCCAACGCCGAGCTGCAGCGCTGCCATGCCCACGTGCACATCCCCACCAACCCGGACTTCAGCTCGCTCAACCTGGCTGCCGCCGTGCAGGTGCTGGCCTACGAGTGCCGTCTGGCCTGGCTCGAAGCCGGCAACGGTGGGGGAAACAGAGAGAACGACCAGGATGAGGAGCCGCAGCAGCCGCTGGCCAGCCACCAGGAGCTGGAGCACTACTTCGCTCACCTGGAACGCACCCTGATCGCCATCGGCTTCCACGATCCGGCGCTGCCACGCCAACTGATGGCCCGGCTGAGACGCTTCACCCTGCGTGCACGTCCCGAGCGGATGGAGCTGAACATCCTGCGTGGCATGCTCACGGCCACCGAGAAGTGCGCCGCCGGGCACCCGGGAGCCGACGAGGGGGCCGTGTCACCCCCGGATGAGAAAGGCGGCGACGGCACAGCGTAGCCTAGCGCCTGCACCGCCACCAAAAATCCTTGAACGCTGCCCGGCGCGCCCCCATATGATGAGTCTGTTACCGATTCCCGCCGCCAGGCCGCTTCACCGCCACCAAGGACCGCTGCATGTTTCAACGACTGCGCGAGGACATCAATAGCGTATTTGACCGCGATCCGGCGGCACGCAACTTCCTGGAAGTGCTCACCAACTATCCGGGATTGCATGCGCTGCTGCTGCATCGTCTGGCCCATTGGCTGTGGCGAAAGCGCCTGAAGTGGCTGGCCCGCACCCTGTCGACCTTCTCGCGCTGGCTTACCGGCATCGAGATCCACCCCGGGGCGAAGATCGGCCGACGTTTCTTCATCGACCACGGCATGGGGGTGGTGATCGGCGAGACCGCCGAGGTCGGCGACGACGTCACGCTCTACCAGGGCGTCACCCTGGGTGGCACCAGCTGGCACAAGGGCAAGCGCCATCCGACCCTCGAAGATGGCGTCATCGTCGGTGCCGGCGCCAAGATCCTCGGCCCCTTCACCGTCGGTACCTGCGCCAAGATCGGCTCCAACGCAGTGGTGACCAAGGAAGTACCGGCCGGCGCCACGGTGGTGGGCATCCCCGGCAAGATCGTCAAGCGTGCCGATCCGGATGCCGCCGAGGCACTGGAGGTCGACCCGGAGCGCCGCGAAGCGATACGTCGCAAGTTCGGCTTCGACGCCTACGGCGTGAGCGAAGACATGCCCGACCCGGTGGCGCGCTCGATCCAAGCCATGCTCGACCACATGCACGCCGTGGACGAACGCATCGAGCGCATGTGCAGCACGCTGCGCAAGCTCGACGCCAGCTACCGCGAGGGCAAGCTGCCGGAGCTGCGCGACGAGGACTTCGCCGACATTCTTTCCGATGTCGACGCCTGCTGCGGTCCCACCGCCGGCTCCAGAACCGAACATGATGGAGATCAAGGCAACGGCGAGCCCCCTCGCAGCAATGGTTGACCTTGGCAGTCGGGCTTTACCATAATGGCGTTTCATCCTTGCTCGCCGCTGGCGGCGGGCCGTTTCGCCCCGCCCGACCGAAGGGCCGAGGTACGCTATCCGATGCGTCTGAAGAGCCTGCCATGCGTTTGACCACCAAGGGACGCTACGCCGTCACTGCCATGCTCGACCTGGCCCTGAACGCAGACAAGGGCGCCATCTCGCTGGCCGATATCGCACGCCGCCAGGAGATCTCCCTGCCCTATCTGGAGCAGCTCTTCGCGCGCCTGCGGCGTGCCGGGCTGGTCAACAGCGTGCGCGGCCCCGGCGGCGGCTACCTGCTGGCGGTTCCTGCCGCAGAGATCTCGGTGGCACGGGTCATCGACGCCGTCGACGAGTCGGTCGACGCCACGCGCTGCCAGGGGCTATCGGACTGCCAGCAGGGCGACACCTGCCTGACCCACCATCTATGGTGCGAACTCTCCGGCCAGATCCGCGGCTTTCTCGACGGCATCACCCTCGGTCAACTGGTCGAGCATGGTGACGTGCGCCGCATCGCGGCTCGCCAGAACGCCCGTCACGACGCCAACACCATCCTGACCTCCTCGCCCTGATCGCCCGGGCAGAGGAACAGACTGGAGAATTCCGCCAGACAATGAGCGCACTCGTCTATCTCGACTATGCCGCCACCACCCCGGTCGACCCCCGCGTCGCCGAGGTCATGCAGCGCCATCTGACCCTGGACGGCATCTTCGCCAACCCCGCTTCGCGCAGCCATATGCTGGGCTGGCAGGCGGAACAGGCGGTAGAGAACGCCCGCCGTCAGGTCGCCGACCTGATCGCCGCCGACCCGCGCGAGATCGTCTGGACCAGCGGCGCCACCGAGGCCGACAACCTGGCACTGATCGGCTTCATGCGCGCCAATCGCGAACGCGGCCGGCATCTGGTGACATCGATCGTCGAACACAAGGCGGTGGTGGACACCGCTGCGGCGCTGGAACGGGAGGGCTTCGAGGTCACCTGGCTGACGCCGGGCAGCGATGGCCGTATCCAGCCCGAGCAGCTGCGCGAGGCCATGCGCCCCGACACCGTGCTGGTCTCGCTGATGGCGGTCAACAACGAGCTGGGCTGCATTCATGACCTGGCCGCGCTGGCCGAGGTCGCCCATGCCGGTGGCGCGGCGTTTCATGTCGATGCCGCTCAGGGCGTGGGCCGCATCGACCTCGACGTCGGCCGGCTGGGCATCGACCTGATGTCCCTCTCCGGCCACAAGGCCTACGGCCCCAAGGGCATCGGTGCGCTCTACGTGCGACGCAGCCCCGACCTCCGCATCGAGCCGCTGATCCATGGCGGCGGCCACGAGCGCGGCATGCGCTCCGGCACCCTGGCCACCCATCAGATCGTCGGCATGGGCGAAGCCTTTCAACTGGCCGCCGCCGAAGGCGAGGCCGACCAGGCGCGCATCCTGGCGCTGCGGAACCGACTGCTCGCAGGGCTGTCCGAGCTGGACGGAATTCATTGCAACACCGCCATCGACGTGGCGGTGCCCAACATTCTCAACCTGGCGTTCGAGGGCGTGGACGGCGAGTCGCTGCTGATGGCCCTGCGCAGTATTGCACTGTCGACCGGTTCGGCATGCAACTCCGCCAGCGTCGAGCCATCCTATGTATTGAAGGGCATCGGCGTACCGCGAACGCTGGCACTGGCCTCGCTGCGTTTCAGTTTCGGCCGTTTCACCGACGAGGCCGATATCGAAGCTGCGCTCGAGGCCTTGCGTCACGCCCTTCCGGGCCTGAGACGCTGATCGTCGCTCAGCCACTTTGCTGCAGGAGTACCAACATGGCGCACCTTTCGATTACCTCCTCCGCCGCCGAACAGATCCAGCGGGCTCTGGCGGAGCGTGGGCACGGCCTGGGCCTGCGGGTCTCGGTCAAGCCCAGCGGCTGCTCCGGCTACAGCTACGTACTCGACTTCGCCGACGAGGCGGCCAATGACGATGCGGTGTTCGAGGAGCATGGCGTGACCGTCTTCGTCACCCCTGAGGCATTGCCGATGCTCGACGGCAGCGAGGTCGACTACGTCTCGGAGGGACTCAACCGCTTCTTCCGCTTCAACAACCCGAACGTGAAGGATCAGTGTGGGTGCGGTGAGAGCTTCACCGTCTGACCCATAGTGGGTCGACGATTGTTCAACGCCTGCCGGCAGCGGTATACTCTGCGCCCATCGATGGCGCCGCCTGGGCGATGACCGGGCGACACCGAACGCATTGGATCTCTATTGGCGCCGCGCCGTACCGACACCACCCCGGTGGGCGGGTACGGCGTGGCGCCGCACCATTGGATCTTCAACTCCATCACTCAGCAACGAAGAGGCCACCATGGCAACCGAACGTACCCTGTCCATCATCAAGCCCGACGCCGTCGCCAAGAATGCCATCGGCGACATCATCTCTCGCTTCGAGAAGGCCGGTCTCAAGGTCGTTGCCGCCAAGATGCTGCACCTGTCCGAAGAGAAGGCCGGCGGCTTCTACGCCGAGCACAAGGAGCGCCCCTTCTTCAAGGATCTGGTGGGCTTCATGACCTCCGGTCCGGTGGTGGTGCAGGTGCTGGAAGGTGAAGATGCCATCGCCAAGAACCGCGAGCTGATGGGCGCCACCAACCCCAAGGAAGCCGCCCCAGGCACCATCCGCGCCGACTTCGCCGAGACCATCGACGCCAATGCCGTACACGGCTCCGACTCGCCGGCCTCCGCCGAGCGTGAAGTGGCCTACTTCTTCAGCGCCGACGAGATCTGCCCCCGCTAAGCCACCAGGCCAGGCACTTTTCGCGGGGGCGCCCATGCCCCCGCTCTCGCCCTGCCCCGATCTACGTGATGCCATGACCGCCACCACCGCCCAACGTACCAATCTGCTCGGCCTGACTCGCGAGGAAATGGAAGCCTTCTTCCTCTCCATCGGCGAGAAGAAGTTCCGTGCCGCCCAGGTGATGAAGTGG
Organism: Halomonas sp. KM-1; assembly: GCF_000246875.1. Lineage (NCBI taxonomy): Bacteria > Pseudomonadati > Pseudomonadota > Gammaproteobacteria > Oceanospirillales > Halomonadaceae > Halomonas > Halomonas sp. KM-1. The sequence goes on along the minus strand of NZ_BAEU01000052.1, from coordinate 2,451 downwards.
ATTCATCACGACGGCTGCGACGACTTCGAGGCCATGACCAATCTGTCCAAGGCGCTGCGTCAGCGGCTCGCCGAGGTGGCCGAGATTCGCGGCCCCGGCGTGGTCTATGAAGGTACTTCCAGCGATGGAACCCGCAAGTGGGTGCTGGAGGTGGAGGACGGCAGCTACGTGGAAACGGTGCTGATCCCGGCCGACAACGGCAAGCGCCGCACCCTGTGCGTATCGTCCCAGGTGGGCTGCTCGCTCGATTGCAGTTTCTGCTCCACCGGCAAGCAGGGCTTCCAGCGCAACCTCACCGCCGCCGAGATCATCGGTCAGGTGTGGGTCGCCCAGCGCAGCGTGGGGCCGCGCAAGGATACCGCCAATCGCCCGGTCACCAACGTGGTGATGATGGGCATGGGCGAGCCGCTGATGAACTACGACAACGTCGTGCCGGCCATGAAGCTGATGCTCGACGACAACGGCTACGGACTCTCCAAGCGTCGTGTCACCCTCTCGACCTCGGGCGTGGTGCCGATGCTCGACAGGCTCGGCGACGAACTCGACGTGAGCCTGGCCATCTCGCTGCACGCCGCCACCGACGAGCTGCGCAGCGAGTTGGTGCCGCTCAACCGCAAGTACAACATCCGCACCCTGCTCGACGCCTGCCAGCGCTACCTGGCCAAGTGCGACGACACCCGCATGATCACCATCGAGTACACCGTGATCAAGGACGTCAACGACCAGCAGGAGCATGCCCAGCAGTTGGCCGAACTGCTGCGCGAGCTGCCGTGCAAGATCAACCTGATTCCGTTCAACCCGTTTCCCCATTCGGGCTACGAGAAACCGTCGCGCAACCAGGTGATGCGCTTCCAGCAGTGGCTCTACGAGCTGGGCTATACGGCGCCGATCCGCACCACCCGCGGCGGCGACATCGATGCCGCCTGCGGTCAGCTGGTGGGTCGCGTCAAGGACCGCACCCGGCGTCATGAGCGCTACATCCGCTCGATTCAGATCGACGCCGACTGATGCGGGAAGCCGCCTTGACTTCAACTCGTCACGGCGCTTTGATGAACAGGCTTTTTTCGTCCCTGGCCAGCGCCGCTCGGGTGCCAGGCAAGCGAAACACCCACAGCCCGACAGGCCCGACCATGAGGATGCCATGACGCGCTTCCCCAACCTGCCAAGCCGATGCCCCCCGCTGGTAGCCATGGCGGTCGTCTCGTTGTGGCTTTCCGGCTGTGCCAGCCAACCCGAGCAGCAAACCGAAGCGAATCCGACCGAGGCATTCACGCAACTGGGCATGGCCTATCTGGAGCGCGACAACCTGCCGCGTGCCATGTCCGCGCTCAACCGTGCGTTGGAACGCTCGCCCAACGACCCCGAGGCGCTGCAAGCCATGGCCATCGTCTATCAGCGCCAGGGCGAGCGGGAGCAGGCTGACAAAACGTTTCAGCGGGCCATCGCCGCGGCACCGGACAACAGCCGTGCACGCAACAACTATGCCGTCTTTCTTTACGAACAGGGTCAGGTGCGGCGCGCCTGCGAGCAGCTCGAGGCGGCTTCCCAGGATACCCGCTATGCCAACCGAGCCCAGTTGTTCACCAACCTCGGCCAGTGTCAGTGGGAGCTGGGCGAGATCGACCAGGCACGCCACAGCCTGGAACGCGCCCGCAGTCTCGAGCCGCGCAATCCCTGGAGTTACTTCACCCTGGCTGAGCTGGAGCTGGAACAGGGCAACCCCGACCGCGCCAGACAACAGCTGGAGATATTCGTGGGGCTTGCCGGCATGACGCCGGATGCCCAGGCGCTGGCCCGGCAGATCGCCGCCATCGCACCGGACATGACCGTCACCCCCGGCTCTGACAACCAGCGTGACGCACATTGATCAACGATTCCAAGACTGAAGGATGCTCAGCCATGAGCGATAACCAAGATATCGATGCCGTCGGCCTCGGGTCCCAGGCCTCTCCCGGGGAGATGCTGCGCCGAGAGCGTGAAACGCAAGGTCTGTCGCGGGAAGAGGTCGCCACGGCGCTCAACCTGCGCCCTGCCGTGGTCATCGGCATGGAAGAGGACAACTACGAGCAGGTGCCGGTGGCTGCCTATCGCCGCGGCTACCTGCGCGCCTATGCCCGCCTGCTGGGCATCGACGACCGCCCCGTGCTGCAGGCCTATACGGAGCGCTTCGGCTCCCAGGAAAGCGAACAGCGGGTCACCCCGGTACAGGTCACCAAGCCGCCGTCGCGCATCGGCGTGTGGCTGTTCAAGCTCGTCACCCTGTTGGTGATTGCCGGCCTGATCGGCCTGACCCTGGTGTGGTGGCAGAGCCGTGACGGCAACCAGCCGCCCGCCGTCGACGATGGCGAACCGGTATCGGTCGAGACCCTCGACGGCACCACCACCATCGAGGAGGAGCCGCGCCCTGAGGTCGAAGAGGCGCTGCCGCCGGTGCCTCTCGAAGGCGTCGAC
>NZ_BAEU01000053.1:0-6135 GCF_000246875.1 Halomonas sp. KM-1 | reverse complement strand
CCCGCGCCGCCCACCGCCTGGTGTTCGCCGATGCGCCCCAGGTGCTGAGCCACCTGGGCGAGCGCACCTACCACGGCCGCGCCGGGGGCACGCCACCGGCGCGTCACGTGCGCAAGCTCCAGCAGCACGCCCGGGTCGCTCCGGCCTCGGCCACGCTCAAGGACTACTCGTTCAAGAAACCTGGCTATTCGCAGCTACATCAGGCCCAACTGCACGATCTCGTCGGCGACCTCGAGACGCATGGGCAGCGTGGCGTCGTTGATACAGGGTACGAACACTTCGACTACCCCGGGCGCTACAAGGCCGACGCCTCCGGCCAGGCCTTCACCCGCATTCGCCTCGAAGCACTACGCCGTGGTGCCAATACCGCCGACGCCGAGAGCGACCTGCCCGAACTCGCCCCGGGTACACGTTTCACCCTTACCGACCATGACCTCGACGACCTCAACCGCGACTGGCAGGTGCTCGGCGTCATTCACCACGGCAAGCAGCACCAGGCGCTGGAAGAGGACGGCTTCGTTCAGAGCGGCGGCCAGAGCGATGGGCAAGGGAGTGATGGCCTGCAGGGTCGGGCAGGCTCGGAAGCCATGACCAAGTACCACAACGAACTGGTGCTCATGCCCGCCGACCAGGCCTGGCGCCCCGAGCCCAATCCCCGGCCCCGAGTCGACGGCCCTCAGATCGCCTTCGTCGTTGGTCCTGAAGGTGAAGAGATCTATTGCGACGAACACGGCCGGGTCAAGGTGCAGTTCCCCTGGGACCGCTATGCCGAGCCGAATACCGCCGGAGCTGAAGGCGAAGCCGCTGTAAACGGTGCCAGCGCCTGGCTGAGGGTGAGTCAGGACTGGGCCGGCGGCGGCTACGGCAGCATGGCGATTCCGAGGATTGGCCATGAAGTAATCGTCAGCTACCTGGAGGGCGACCCCGATCAACCGCTGATCACCGGGCGGATCTACAACGCCGTCAGCACACCGCCCTACGAACTGCCGGCGAACAAGACCCGTACCGTCATCCGCACCCAGAGTCACCAAGGCGAAGGCTTCAACGAACTGCGCCTGGAGGACGAAGCCGGTCAGGAGCAGATCTGGCTCCACGCCCAGAAAGACCTGGAACTGCTGACCCACAACGACCGCACCGAAGAGATCGGCAACGACAGCCACCTCACCGTGCACCGCAACCGCATCAGCGAGATCCACGCCGACGACCACCTCACCGTGTGTGGCCAGCGCCACCTCAAGGTCGACGGCAACGACCACCTCATCGTCGGTACCACGCGCCACGAAAAGACCGCCCGCGCTCAGCTCGTCGAAGCCGGCCAGGAGATTCACCACAAGGCCGGCAGCAAGACCGTGATCGACGCCGGCGCCGAGATCACCCTCAAGGCCGGCGGCAGCTTCCTCAAGCTCGACCCCAGCGGCATCACCATCGTCGGCGCCCAGGTCAAGATCAACTCCGGTGGCAGCCCCGGCTCGGGGAGTGGGCAGGGGGCAGCGGCGGCGCTGTTGCCGGGTGTTGCCACGCCGGAAGCAAGCGAGGACGTGACGCTCAAGTCCAGCGGTGAGCCGCTCATGGGCGGCTTCATGGCGGCGGCCATGGCCATCGCCGCCACGACACAGGACGAAGCCGAATCAGACGCGAGCGAAGACACGACCGACTCGAGCGTAGACGACCTGGTGGAAGCCAGGCGCCAGAAGGCGGCACGCTGGCAGTGTCGCCAAGGCCAGATCGCCGCTGCCAGAACCCGGCTCGATACCATGCCGCCGGGTGGCCCCCGCGATACCCTGGCCGCCACCACCGAGCGCTTCGAGCGCAACAACGTCGCCGTGGAACACGCCCGGCTGGCACAGCATGTCTACGACCCCAGCCAGCCCGTGCCGGTGGGCTGGGGAGATAGCAGCCAGGATGCAGAGCTATTGGAAGACTTAGGATTAAGCAACTCTTACTTGCACCCCGGAGACAGCTCCTTCAGAGGCGGACTGTATCTTCCTGACCCAGATGTCTTTGGAAATGCCATGACACCGGCAATAGGCTTTAGGGGCACGGACTTCTCGAACCGGGAAGATATCCGCAACAATATCGCCCAAGGTCTCAATCTTCATTCCGATTATTACGAAAGAGCAGTCAACCTGTCGCAACGTCTTGCACGTAGTGACGCAAGAATCACTTTTGTAGGGCATTCGCTTGGCGGTGGTTTGGTCTCTGCTGCCTCACGCGCAAGCGGCCTGCCCGCAACGACATTTAACTCCGCCGGTTTGCATCCCAATACCGTGGAACGCTATGGCGGCACGCTGCATCAGCCAAAGCCCGAGAATATCCAGGCTTTCCGCGTCGCGGGGGAAATACTCACACTGCTGCAGGAGCGGCGGCTGAGTTCCATGCTCGCCGCGGCCGGGGTTGGCGCGGCACTGGGCGGTGGCACCGGTGCCCTTGCCGGAGCCGCCGGCAGCGCCCTGCTGGCCACGCTGATGCCGGATGCGGTGGGCACGCCCTATCGGCTGCCCGGCCGGGGCATCAATCCAGTCGAGCGGCACAGCATGGTGCAAGTCATCGAGGGGCTGGAAGCCCAGAAGTCGATGGATCAGGGTATCCTGGCCGAAGCCACGGGACATCACTGCACGTAGGGAGACACCATGCAGTCCAAGCCACAGCGCGCTTTTCACTTGCGCTATCGATCATTACTGTTGCTGGTACTGTTCTTCCTTGCCAGCGGCTGCCAGCCAACCCAGGGATTGACCATGTCACGTACTCACACTGCCGACGAGCTCTTCACCGGCCCACATCTCGAACTGGCCAGAGCCATCGAAAGCAATGATATGGCGGCGCTGCGCCACGGAGCCGAGGGCGTCGACCTGACCGCTCGGGGCGAGCAGCAGATGACTCTGATGTGGTTCGCCCTGCTTCAGCAGAATCCCGATGCCGTGCGCACCCTGGTCGAGCTGGGCGTTCACCCCAGTGAAAGTCCCTTGGAAGGCATGCCAGCGAGAACTCCCTTGGGGGCGGCCCTCATGAGCGATAACACGCAATACCTAGAGGCCATGCTAGATGGTGGCCTTTCTCCCAATGACGGTGCCGATGAGAACGACACTGCCTTACTCAACAAAGCGGTCATTTCCGGCACTCTAGATCATGTCAAATTATTGGTTGAGCGCGGCGCCGACATTAATTACAGATCAGGAAACGGAAGGCACTCCAGTGCATTTGATGAAAGCACGCTAGGCACCAAGCCTGAGATCGCGATTTACTTACTCGAGCAAGGCGCCGAGCCCAACCTTCGCCTAGAGAATGGAGTGACGACTGCTTGGGGGGTACATGACAGGCTACAGCGCTTGCCTCCTGGTGACATTCGTCAGGGTCTGGAAGCCGTGCGCGACATGATGATCGAGCGCGGCGTCGAATTTCCCCCGCCCTCTCCCGTCAAGGTTCGCGAGCAGATGCGCGCCGAGGGGCTGACACCCCGCGTGCCGCCCGGTCACGACCGGTAGGGTAGACATGGTCGGAAAAACAACGCCCGCCGGCTTGGCCGTGCGGGCGCACTCCTCTCGCGGTGATACAAGCCACCATCCTGAGCAGGCCTCTAGCCCTTCACGCCCCCCGCCGTGAGCCCGCCGATGATCCAGCGCTGGCAGATCAGGAAGGCCACGGTGATCGGCAGGCCGGAGAGCACCGCCGCCGCAGCGAAGTTGCCCCAGCGCTGGTTGTGGTCGGCCAGGTACTGCTGGGCGCCGACGGCCAGGGTCAGCTTGTGTTCGTCGACCAGCAGCACCGAGGCCATGGGGTACTCCATGATGCTCATGACGAAGGCGAGGATGAACACCACCATCAGGATCGGCAGCGACAGCGGCAGCAGGATGTAGCGGAACGCCTGCCAGGTGCTGGCGCCGTCGACCATGGCGGCCTCCTCCAGCGAGCCGTCGATGGATTCGAAGTAGCCCTTGATGGTCCAGATGTGCAGCGCCACCGCCCCCAGCGAGGCGACGATCAACGCGCCATGGGTGTTGATGCCGAGCCAGCCGACGAACTGCCCCAGGCGGTCGAACAGGGCGTAGAGCGCTACCAGCGAGAGCACTGCCGGGAACATCTGGAAGATCAGCATGCTCTTGAGGATCGGCCCCTTGCCGGCGAAGCGCATGCGGGCGAAGGCGTAGGCGCTGGTGGTGGAGAGCAGCACGATCAGCAACGACGACACCAGCGCCACCTTGACCGAGTTCCACAGCCACAGCAGCACCGGAAACGGCGGCTGCACCACCGTGCCGTCGGCGCGCTCCCAGGGGATGCCCAGCGCCAGCGCCCAGTGCTCCAGCGAGAAGTTCTCGGGAATCAGGCTGCCGGTGGCGAAATTGCCCTCGCGAAACGAAATCGAGATCACCAGCAGCAGCGGGAACAGGATCAGCGTGAGAAAGCCGATCAGGGCGAGATGCGCCGCCAGCTTGCGCCAGCGCAGGGAACGCGGTTGTACCATGGCCATGAGAGTTCTCCTGTGACCTTGCGAATCAGACCCTGACCTTGGCCAGGCGCAGGTTGAGCAGCGCCAGCCCCGCCACCAGCAGGAAGATCAGCGTGGCGATGGCGGCGGCCAGGCCGAAGTTCTGTCCGGCGTCCTGGAAGGCGATGCGGTAGGTGTAGCTGACCAGCAGGTCGGTGGTGCCCGCCGGGGTGCTGGCGCCGAGAATGTCGGGGTTGCCTCCGGTGAGCAGCGCGATCAGCACGAAGTTGTTGAAGTTGAAGGCGAAGCAGGCGATCAGCAGCGGCGTGAGGGGCTTGATGATCAGCGGCAGGGTGATCTGGAACAGGTTGGTCAGCGGACCGCCGCCGTCCACCGCCGAGGCCTCGTAGAGATCCCTGGGGATCGATTGGATCAGCCCCATGCACAGCAGCAGCATGTAGGGGTAGCCGAGCCAGGTGTTGACGATCAGAAGCATGCTGCGGGCGAGCCAGGGGTCGGTGAACCAGTCGGGGCGTACGCCAAACAGGGCGTCGAGGATCAGGTTTATCTCGCCGAAGTGCTGATTGAACATGCCCTTGAAGATCAGGATCGAAATGAACGCCGGCACCGCGTAGGGCAGGATCAGCAGGGTGCGGTAGAGCGCCTTGCCGCGTAGTTGGTCCCACTGCAGCAGCGAGGCGAGCACGAAGCCGACGATCAGGGTGAAGACGACGGTGAGGCCGGCGAAAGCGAAGGTCCAGACGAAGATCTGAATGAAGGGGCCACGGATGTCCGGGTCGAGGAAGATCCGCGCGTAGTTGTCCAGGCCCACCGCCACCGGCCAGCCCGGGGTGATGCGCTCCCCGTCTTCGGTGACGAAGAAGCCTGTCTCACTATCGGCGGTCAGCAGGAGATCGTCTCGGCGGTCGTACAGGCTGCCGTCGTCGCGGGCCTCATAGCGGTCAAGCATGGGCGCGTAGTGGCGCAACCCGGCCATGCGCAGCTCCAGCCCTTCAGGCGTCGCCAACACCAGATTCTGCAGCGCAGCGCGATAGGCGATCACCTCGCGCATGGATAGTGGCTCGCCCACCGGCTCTCCCTCGGCGGGCTGAATGGCGACATGACGACGCTCGCCCTCCTGCAGCGACAGCGGCCTGGAGACGAAACGCGAGACGCCCTCGAGTGCCTCCTCGAGTTCGGCTTCCGCTTCACCGGTCGTACTCGGCGCCCCTTCCCGCTCCAGATAGAGCCGCACGCCTTCGTCGCTCGAATGGAGCTGAAAGCCGAAGGTAGCGCTCTCCTCCTGATAGGTACGCGCCAGAAGCTGAGCACGCACCCGCTCCTCGCTGAGCAGGTTGCTGGAGCTGTAGTTGCTGAAGCTGATGCCGACGGTGTAGAGCAGCGGAAAGATGACGAACAGCACCATGCTGGCCACGGCGGGAAAGATGTAGCGGTGGCTCATCAGGGTGCGGCGGGTGAAGACCACCCCCAGCGCGGCGCCGAGCACCAGGAACAGCATGGCAAAGATCGGCTGGCCGTTGAGGTGGAAGGCCAGCACCAGCCACAGCAGGGCCAGGACCAGCGCTGCCACCAGGCCGCGCAGTGCCCAGCGGGTGTAGCGCTCGGCGGGATAGCGGGAGCGATGGCGCGGCAGCCCCCGGGAAGCATTGACGGTGTACATGGGTAGCGTCCTGGGCCGGGCCGGCGGCGCC